>JBAVOG010000726.1:0-19164 GCA_049691875.1 Burkholderiales bacterium
GCGGAAACTAGACAGCAGCCGGCAGCGCGCGCGCAGCGTCGTCGCGAGCCTGGGGGGCGATGCGAACCTTCCGCCGGAGCGGCACCCGCGATTCCTGCAGGCCAAGGCGGCGCGCGATGCGGCGCAAGTAGACCTCGGCCGCACACGGGTCGTGGCACCCGTGGCGGGCGTGGTGAGCAACATGAAGCTGCAGGCTGGCGAGCATGTCGCGCGCGGCGTACCCGTGTTCAGCCTGATCGAGAGCGGGCACGTGTGGGTCGAGGCGAACTACAAGGAGACCCAGCTCACCCACGTGCGCGAAGGCCAGCGGGTGACGGTTTCCGCCGATGCGTATCCCGGAAGCCTGTGGCAGGGACGTGTGTCGGCGATCGCGCCGGCGACCGGCGCGGAGTTCGCGGTGCTACCGCCGCAGAATGCGACCGGAAACTGGGTGAAGGTCGTGCAGCGCATTCCCGTCGTGATCCAACTCGACTCTCTCGCTGACGCGCCCTCGCTGCGTGCGGGCATGACGGTGAGCGCCAGCGTCGACACCGGTCGCGAGCGTACCGTTTCGGGGAGCCTTCGCGAGCTGCTGGGTCTCGCACGCGCCGAGCCCGTCCGCAACCAATGAGCACGGTCGGGCCGCTGCCAGCCCGGGCCCGGCACCCGGCGCTCATCACCGGCTCGGTGATGCTCGCCACGATCCTCTACTCGATCGACTGGACGATTGCCGTCGTCGCCCTGCCGCACATGCAGGGCACGTTCTCCGCCACCCAGGACCAGATTTCCTGGGTGATCACCTCCTACATCGTCGCGTCGGCCATCATGATCCCGACAGCGGGATGGTTGAGCACGCGCTTCGGGCGCAAGCGCGTGTTCATGACTGCGATCGCCGGCTTCATGCTGGCATCGCTACTCTGTGGCATCGCCGACACGCTCACCGCCGTGGTGATTTCACGAATCCTGCAGGGTGCAACCGGCGCGTTCCTCGTGCCGCTCTCGCAATCCATCATTCTCGACACGTATCCGCCCGCCGAGCAGGGGCGCGCAATGGCCCTGTGGGGAATCGGTGCAGTGATGGGCCCGGTGATCGGGCCGACGCTCGGCGGCTACCTCACCGAGTATTTCTCCTGGCGGTACATCTTCTACATCAACATCCCGTTCGGCCTGCTCGCGCTCGCCGGTGCCGCGGCGTTTGTTCCGGAGACGCTCCGTGACCCACGCCGCAAGCTGGACATCTTCGGATTCGTGACGCTGGCTCTGGGCGTGGGCATGCTGCAAATGATGCTCGACCGCGGCGGACGGCTCGACTGGTTCGAATCGAGCGAGATCATGATCGAGCTCTGGCTTGCGGGCCTCGGACTGTATCTGTTCGTGGCGCACGTCCTGACGGCCCGGGCACCGTTTCTCGATCCGCGCCTCTTCGCAAACCGGAACTTTGCGGTTGGTATCCTGTTCGTGTTCGTCTATGGCTTCATCACCATCCCGCCGCTCGTACTGATGCCGCCGTTCATGCAGGATTTGCGCGGCTATCCGATCGACACGGTCGGTCTGCTGCAGTCGCCGCGCGGCGTCGGCCTGCTCGTCGCGATGCTCCTGGGCGGACGCCTCACCGGTACGGTCGGTCCCCGCAAGCTGATCGCTTTCGGGCTCGCGTGCCTGATCGTGTCGAGCCTGGCAATGTCGCGCTGGAACCTCGACGTGGGCACCTGGCCGATCGTCTGGACCGGATTGCTGCAGGGTGCGGGCGCCGGGATCATCCTGGTTCCCATCCAGGCGCTCGCGTTTCCCTCGCTCGATCCGGGTCAGCGCACCGAGGCGGCCGCCGTTTTCAACCTGGTGCGCAGTATTGGCTCGAGCATCGGGGTGTCGGTCGCGCTCACCATTTTCACGCGGACTGCGACCATGAGCCACGCTCGCCTCGTCGAGCACGTTAGCCCCTACAATGAGCTCCTGCAATACCAGTCGGTGGCACGTGCAGTGGACATCACCAGCACGGCGGGCCTTGCGGGGCTGGAGCGGCAAATCGAAACGCAGGCACAGCTGTTTGCGTACACGACGGACTTCTATCTGCTCGCACTCGCGGCCCTGGCGGGATTTCCGCTGCTCCTGCTGATCGGCATGCGGCGGCGCCCGACGGAAGCGGGAAAGCCGGCTGCATAGCCGGCACGTCGGAGTGGATGGATCAGCAAACGAACGAATCCTGGAGACAGACATGGCAAACGAGATCGCGTTGATCGTCGGTGCGGGACAGGGCTTGAGCGCCTCGCTCGCGCGTGCGTGTGCGAAGCGGGGGATGAAGGTCGCGCTTGCGGCGCGCAATTTGGATAAGCTTGCAGCGCTTGCCGCCGAGACGGGCGCAAAGATGTACGCGGGCGACGCATCCGATCCGGCGGCGGTGCAGGCCTTGTTCGAGTCGGTCGACAAGGACCTGGGTGCGCCGACGCTCGTGGTCTACAACGCGAGCGCGCGGGTACGCGGACCATTCGTGGAGATCGACCCCGCGGAAGTCGCCAAGGCGCTCCAGGTATCGGCTTTCGGCGGGTTCCTGGTCGCGCAGGAAGCGGCAAAGCGGATGCTAAAGGCGGGCCGGGGTTCGATCCTGTTCACCGGCGCGTCGGCGAGCGTGAAGGGCTATCCGCTTTCTGCATCGTTCGCGATGGGAAAGTTCGCGTTGCGCGGGCTGGCGCAAAGCATGGCGCGTGAGCTCGCACCGAAAGGCATCCACGTCGCGCACTTCGTGATCGACGGCGGGATCGCGCAGCCCGGCGAAACGCGTGCCGCGCGCGGGCCCGACGGATTCCTGCAACCGGATGCGATCGCGCAGACCTATCTGCAGATCCACGATCAGCCGCGCAGCGCCTGGACGTGGGAAGTCGAGCTGCGGCCCTGGACGGAGACGTTTTGAGCGCAGTCAGCGCGCCGTGGCCCGTTGTGCGCGTACCAGAAAGAGCTCGCGGGCGATGAGTCCACCCCCCACGAAAGCACCCACGATATCCGTGTAGACGGCGCCCGGAAATGCGCCGGCAGGGATCAGCGCGAGCAATCCGGCTGCCGCGAACACGAAGCGTGGCGCAATCGCAATCTGACGTACGAAATATCCTGCGATCGCGATCGACACCAGCCATACGCCCGCGATCGCCGTGATCGTGGTGAGCGCGATCGCCCAGGCATCGCCGATCAGCAGCAACTGGGGCGAAAGAACGAAGAGGATAGGCACCACGAAGGCGGTCCAGCCGAAGGCGACCGCCGACCAACCCGAGCGCATCGGGTCGGCATTGGCGAGACTGGCCGCAGCGAACGCGGCGATCGCCACCGGGGGCGTGATCATCGACATCATCCCGAAGTACATGACGTAGAGGTGCGCGGCGATCGGCGTGATGCCGACCTTGACCAGTGACGGCGCGACCAGCGCGGCGAGCAGCACGTAGACGCCCACCGTCGGCAGGCCCATGCCGAGCACGATGCAAACCAGCGCCGTGAGGAAGAGGAGGACCGCGAGGTTGCCTTCGCCGATCTGCACGAGCGTGAGCGTCAGGCCGAATCCGAGGCCGCTGATACCGAGCACGCCGATCACGATTCCGGCGGCTACGCACACCAGGATGATATCGAGCGCTGCGAAGCCGGCTCCCGGCAGCGCCGACAGAATATCGCGCCAGCCCGGCCGCCTGCCGCGATAGCCGAAGATTACTGCAAGCGGGAGCATTGCCGCCGACGCCAGCAGCGCGGCCATCTGGGGGGTCTGGTTGTAGACGAAGAGCGCCATGATGAGGATGACGAAGGGCAGGGCGAAATAGAGTCCGCGCAGCGTCTGGCGCACGGGCGGCAGGTCGCGTTCGTCGAGCGGCGGAATCCGCATCCTGGCGGCATCGAGATCTGCCTGGACGAAGAGCGCGACGTAGAACAGGATCGCCGGGAGCAGCGCTGCCAGCACCACGTCCTTGTACGGAATCTGCAGGAACTCGGCCATCAGGAATGCCGAGGCGCCCATGACGGGCGGCATCAGTTGGCCACCGGTCGAGGCCACGGCCTCGATTGCGGCAGCCTTGTGCGCAGGATAGCCGCTGCGCTTGATGAGGGGAATGGTGATCACGCCGGTGGCGACCACGTTTGCAACTGCGCTGCCGGAGACCGATCCGAAGAGCGCCGACCCGACCACGGCCATCTTCGCGGGCCCGCCGCGAAAGCGTCCCATGGTGAGCATGGCGACGTCGGTGAAGAAGTGCGACCCACGGCTCGCGGTGAGCAGCTCGCCGAAAAGCAGGAAGGCGATGACGATCGTGCTCGCGACGGCGAGCGGCAAGCCGAGAATACCGTTCACGTCCAGCGCGAGATAGGCGGTGAGCTTCTGCCAGTCCGTGGTGCGCGCGGCGAGGCGCCCTGGAAGGACGTCTCCCCACAGGGCGTATGCGATGAAGACCACCGAGATGATCACCAGCGTGTGACCGGTCGCGCGCCGCAATGCCTCGAGCGAAAGCACGATCGCAATGCCGCCCGCAATCACCGCGCCCGGCGGCCGCAGGAGGATCAGGTCGACGAGGTTCTGGTACTCCCAGGTGAGGTACGCGATCGCGGCGAAGCCGATCGCGGCGCCGAGCCAGTCATACCAGGGGACGTGCGTGCGCCGGGTCTTGCGCCGCGCCGGCATCACGATGAATGCCAGCGGCAGCGCAAGCGCGAGTACCGCGGCGAAGAACTGCGCGGGGTAGAGGTTCAACCGGAACCAGATGACCACGTCCAGCGCCCACGCGATCGAGCCGATCGTGATCAGCGAAGCGAGCGCTCCCGCCAGCGCGCGCGCGACGGGCGCCAGGGTGCCGTTCGACTCGTTCGGGTCGGGGGTGCTCAACCGCGACCGTGTCGAATCAGGTGCGGGTTCCGATCAGCCCTTGGGCGGCCAGACGCCCAGTTCCTGATAGAACTTGATCGCTCCGGGATGGAACTGGATCGGGTCGAGCTGTGTCGCCATGCGGCCCGGATCGAAGAGATTCATCACGCCGAAAACTTCCGCCATGGCCTTCTTGTTCGCATGCATCGCCTTCACCATCCGGTAGACGACCTCATCAGGTGTCTTGGTGCTCGCGACGAGCACTCCGTCGTAGGTCAGCACGTGTATCGGTTCGAGCACGCCGATATTGCGCGGGCCGGGCTTCTCGGGCCGCAGGTAGGCCGGCGGGAAGAACTTCTTGATCTTGGCGACGTTCTCGGGGGTGTTGGCGATGTCGAGCGCGCGGATTCCGCCGACCGAGGCATTTGCTTCCTCGACCTTGGCGGCGCCGATCGCGAAGAAGAAGACGTCGGCCTTTCCGGACATGAATGCGTCGGCGCCCGCCACCACATTCGGGACGTTAACCGGCTGGACGTCCGCGCGCGTCATTCCGGCGGTCGCGTACAAGGCGTCGAGCAGGGGCGGAATCGTCTTCTGACTGGTGAACCCGTCGACGGCGCGCTTGCCCTTCAGATCGGCGATCGACTTGATCGGCGAATCCTTGCGCACGAAAAACCCGGTTCGCAGCGGGTAGAGGATGGTGGTCGCCCGCAGGTTGCTGTAGTCGCGACCCTTGAACTGGTCGGCGCCAATCACGGCGACGCGCAGCTCCTCGACGTTCGAGATCCCGAAAGCGTACTCGCCGGCGCTGACCGCCGGGAGGTAGACCGTCGCGCTCGCGAACGGATGAACGGTCGCCTTGAGCTGCGCCGCATCGTTCGCCATCTTGGCGATGGCCGTGCCGGTCGAGTGATAGAGCGAGCCGGGGTTAGAAGCGGCAATCCCGACGTCCTGTGCAAGCGCGCTGCTTGCAGCAAGCGCCAGGGACAGCGCAGTGGCTCGAATATGAATGTGCAGCGTCCTGACCATGATCTTCCTCCTCCTGCCGGATGGCGATTCGAACTTCCAACCTCAAGGCCGTGTGCGGAGCGCGTCTACGTGGGCGCGCATCGGTTTTCCACTAGAAGGTATCTCGAAATTACGGCTAAGGTTCTTCATGTAAGTGCGGGCGTACGAACAAGGGGAGGAATCCCCCTTGTAAATCCCCGAACGAACAAGGGGCGGGCCCCTTGTATATCCCCTCGTTTGCGAGCGCAATCCTATTTTGAGATAGGTTCTAGTTTACATGGCGCGCATCGCCTCGGGTGCGCGCCGAAGGCGGAACAAAGTCACCGTATCGGGCGTCGATCCGCGGCTCATGCCATTGGAATGATCCCGGCGTGAACCCCTTCCTTACGGTGGATGGGGCGTCGGCCGTAGTTTGCCGGACAGTCAGTCCGGGGTGGCCCCGGGACGCGAGACCGCCATTACCGTCCAGAACGTTCGACACCTGCCGCTTATTCCAGCCCTCGCGCTGCTCGCCGCTGCGGTGTTTTCGCAGGCCGTGGCCGCCGAAACCCTGCACGGTCGCGTCGTTCGCGTCGCGGACGGCGACACCGTCACGGTGCTCGTCGCGGGACGCGTGCAACATACCATTCGGCTCGCGGGAATCGTTGCCCCGGAGAAGACCCAACCGTACGGCGATTGCGCCAAGCGCCTTCTTTCTGACCTCGTCTTCGGCGCGGAGGTCGACGTGGAGTACGACAAGCGCGATCGCCACGGGCGTATCGTCGGAAAGGTCGTGCGGGACGGGCAGGACGCTTCGCTCTCGCTGATCGAGGCCGGATACGCCTGGTACTTCAAACGATACGCGGCCGAGCAGTCGAAAACGGACCGGGCGAGCTACGCCCGTGCCGAGGAAGCGGCGCGACATGCGAAGAAGGGTCTGTGGAGCGAACCGACGCCACAGCCGCCGTGGGAATGGCGCACGCAGCGCCGCTCGACTCAGCGGTCCGCGTCTGTTGCGCGCGGGGCGGGCTGACGCGCTATCGGCTCACCGCACTCTCGCGTGCAGTACCCGTGTCGCTGTCGTGACGTCGTCCGGATCGACCCAGATGATCGCTCCCCAGCGGCCGCGGCCCGCCGTGAGCGCGTCTATGCCGGTTACATTGACCTGTTTCGCGGCGAGCTTCGCCAGGTGGCTCGCCAGCGCACCCGGACGATCCTTGCCGCGGATGAGATAGCCGGTCCGGCGCGCTTCGAATTCAAGACCGGCTTTCCGGGCCGCGCGACGCAATTTCGTACTGTCGTCGGGGACCACTTCGATCTGCGCACGCCGCCCGCGCTGCGTGCCGGTGCACGCGAGCAGATCGACTCCTGCGCTCACCAGCGTCGAGAGCACTTTGAAAGCCTGGCCGGGCTGATCCGGAACCATTGTTGAAAAATGCTCGACCTTGCGGACGGTGTCGACCATGACCCACCCCTTTCGGTCACGACACTCTTAGTCTATCGGTGCCGCACGCTTTCGCAAATACGCCTTATAGGGTAAATCGCAGCGCCTTGAGGAGCATGCCGGGCAGTCGGGCACTCCCCGTCGAGCGCTCGCCGTAAGTGCCGGGGTCGATCAGCAGCTCGCGCTCGGCGGTAAGGTCGACGAGGTTCGAGCCGAACATGCGGAAGATCGAGTCGTCGAAGCGCATGACTTCCACCGGCGCGACGATGCGCCCGCCCTCGACCCAGAACGTCGCGAAGCGCGTCATACCCGTGATGCGCCCGGCCGGGCGATCGGAGAAGTTCGTGTACCAGAGATTGCCGATGTACAGACCGGTGTCGAGCGCGGCGAGCACGTCGTCCGGCGCCAATGCGCCAGCGGACAGTTCGAGTGACTCCGGGCTCTCGCGCCCGTTCGCCGCATTGGATGCGAGGCCGTACTCCTTCGCGGAGCGGGGCGACACCAGCGCGGCACCCAGCTGGCCGGATTCGACCAGTGTCACGGCTGGAGGCTTCACGTAGCCGTCCCGCTGGAACGCCGGAGCGATTCCGTCCGCCGTGTTCTCGACGAAAGTGACCTGGCTCGAAAGAGTCTCCCCATGCTCCATTCGCATCAGCGGACCCTGCCGGGTCGCGCGGGCGCGTGCGGAGAAACCACCCCAGCCGAGCAGTCCCACCAGCTCCTCGAGCGCGGCGGGGGCGAGAAAAGCGCGGTACTCGCCCGGTTCGATCGTGCGCGGAGCGACCGCGAGCAGCGCGCGATTGCGGAGCGCATCGGCCTGCTTCGCCGCGAAGGCGGCGGGATCCCAATCGAAGCCCGCGTAGCCGCATTTCACCGCCTTGTCCGCGCGCAGGTACACGCTCCAGTCGAGATTGAAACAGTCGACCGAGTGCCAGTTGCGTTGTCCGAACGAGTTTGCGAACCCACGCGCGATCGAGCCGCCCGCGTAAAACCCGACCAGGTCGTGGCCCTCGGATGCCGCGATGACCTGATTGACGATCTCCTCGGCCGGGGGAAACCGGCCGCGCCGATCGTGCGAAGTCGATTCCGGGGATTCGGCGATGGCCAGCCAGGGATCGGCCGGAAGCTCTGCGAGTGCGTCCCGTAACCGGGCGACCGCGGCCCGCGCGAGCGACTCGTCCTCACCGTTGCCGGAAAGCGTGATCGTCGCTGCTGCCTGACGCCCGTCGCGAACGAGACGTGCCGTGAGAATTTCCTGGGCGACGCTGCCCGCCTGGCGCACCCGGCCGTGGTTGAAGCGCACGAAGTCCGATCGCTCGCCGGAAAGCCAGAGCAGCAGCCCCTCGCCGGCGTGCGACTCCGCGCTCAATCGGTCGGCGAGCGCGAAGAACTCGTCTCTCACGCCGCGTCGCCTCCGAACACGGCAACGTCGGCGAACACACACGCGGGGGACGCGTGGCCGGCGTGGATCCCCTGATTGGGCTCGCCCTTGCCGCAGTACAGGGTCCCGTGGATCTCGAACGTGTCGGGTGCGCCCGCCATGCGCAGGCTGCGCCAGAAGTTCGCCGACACGCCGCGGTAGTTGGGGTTCTTCACCACGTCGCGCACCCGGCCGTCCTCGATGAGCTCGCCCCACTCGCAACCGAACTGGAATTTGTTGCGCGAATCGTCGATCGACCATGACACGTTCGTACGCATGAGCACGCCGCGCTCGATCGAAGCAATCATCTCGGACAGCGTGCTCGT
The DNA here is from genome assembly GCA_049691875.1 of Burkholderiales bacterium. Taxonomy (GTDB): domain Bacteria; phylum Pseudomonadota; class Gammaproteobacteria; order Burkholderiales; family SG8-39; genus JAABRB01. The sequence continues at coordinate 8,985 of JBAVOG010000726.1, forward strand.
ACCGGGCTCGACGTTCAGGTTGGCCATGCGGTCGATCGGCGGGCGGTTCCAGCTGCACGCGCGCGCGTTCGCCGTGCCCGCCATGCCGGCCCGCATCTGCGAGAGACGTCCGCCGAGCGGGCGCTCCAGTACGCCATTGCGGATGAGCCAGGTCTTTTGCGCGCGGCTTCCCTCGTCGTCGTACGCGAACGTGGCGATCTCCGCCGGGAGCGCGGGATCGTAGGTCACGTTGAGCAGGTCCGATCCATAGCGATAGCTGCCGAACATGTCGGCCGTGACGAAGCTCGTGCCCGCGTAGTTGCGCTCATCGCCGAGAATCCGATCGAGCTCGAGCGGATGACCGATCGACTCGTGGATCTGCAGCATCATCTGGTCGGGCATCAGCAGCAGATCGAACGTTCCCGTCGGACAGTTCGACGCCGAGAGCAACCGCAGCGCCTCGTCGGCAAGCCGGGCGCCACAACCGACGAATCCGGAGCGCCCGATCGTTTCGAGTCCGCCCTGCTGGGCATGGTCGAGGCTGCGCGCCTGGGTCACGGCGCCATGGTTCGCCACAACGCGCGCGTGCGGAAGCGTGTAGCGAAATCGCTGCTGCACGTCGCCGCCGTTGCTCGTGAGGTAGAGCTGCTCGACGTCGCGCCGGTGGATGCCCGCGACACGCTCGACGATGCGATCGTCGGTCTTTGCGCGTCGGCACTCGTCAGAAAGGAGGTCGAGCAGCTCGGGTCGCGACAGGTTCGGCGTGGCTTGCGCGTCGAGCGAATATTCCCCGCGCGGTGCGCCCATGCATTGCGGATCAAAGCGATGGACGCTTACGGTGCGCGTCGCCTCGGCCCAAGCAGTGGCGCGATCGAGCGCCGCCTGCAGGCCGCGCGGGGAAAGGTCCGCAGTCGCGCTGTAGCCGTACCCACCATCGGTGATTGCGGTGAGCATGGCACCGCGGTCGATTCCGAAGCGCACCGGCTCGGGCGTGTCCTGCCGCACGGCGAGCGCTTCGTGCGTTTCCGCCACACCGCGAAGCGACCAGAATGGTGCGGCGGAGCGCAACTGGCGGAAAGAATCGCGGAGGGAGTCGAGCATCGGGATTCCTGTGGCTACACGCTGGCACGCAGCCGTAACGACGGTGCGGCTTGTAGTTGCATGGCGGTCCGATCGGTGGCTGCCACGATAGCTCACCGCGGCACCGTCCGCCAAGTTGAGAGAATGTCCTGTTTCCGATATAATTCAAAGCATTGAGCCCCTCGGCCCACGTATCCAGACCGAGGGGCTTCGCTTTTTCCGGACTCAACCATGGAGGTGCCCAAATGGCTCGACCCCTGTCCCCGCGCGAAGCGACTGAAATGATCCTGGCCCTGCGGCGCCAGCAGGGCGATGCACCTTCATATCGACAACCTGCGACACGGCGCGCCAAGCGCTCCGATGCGCAATCGGCCAGAAACACGCGCCGGACGTCCGAGACCACGCGGGACGCCGGGGCAGAGGAGTAATCGAATGGCAAAGGAAGAACTTCTGGAAATGGATGGTACGGTGACCGAGGCGCTGCCTAACGCCCAGTTCCGCGTCACGCTCGATAACGGTGCAAAGCTGATCAGTTACGCGAACGGAAAGATGCGCAAGTTCCGCATCCGTATCCTTCCCGGAGATCGCGTCAAGTGTGAGCTGTCGCCTTACGATCTGACCCGCGCGCGGATCAGCTTCCGCTACCGTGATACGGGAACGCGACGCGAGGCGGCGAGCGGGGTCACTACGGCAGCCTCGTAAGGCAACCGACAGATGGGACCTGCAGGTTCCTTCGAAAGAAAGAGCGGAAGGTAACGTACAGGAGAAAACCGGCTGGTTTCCTCAAAAGCAGGAGCGGAAGGATACGAACAGGAGGGAACCCGCAGGTTCCCTCCCGTTACCCTCCTTCCTGCTAAGAGAACACCCCGCGTGAGCGGGGTGTTCTTTTTTGTGGTGCCTCTAGAATGCGGGCATGTCGGACGATTCATCACCGCCGTACGCGAACCTGACGCCGGATTGCGTGCTGGATGCACTCGAGAGCGTGGGGCAGCTCGGCGATGGGCGCCTGCTCGCGCTCAACAGCTACGAGAACCGCGTCTACCAAGTCTACATGGAGGACGGACCGCCGATCATCGCAAAATTTTACCGGCCGGACCGGTGGTCCGACGCGGCGATCATCGAGGAGCATCAATTCACGCTGGAGCTCGCGGAGCACGAGCTGCCTGTCGTCGCGCCCCTCGTGATCGCCGACCGTACGTTGCACGCGTTCGCAGGCTTTCGCTTCGCCGTATATCCGCGCCGCGGTGGACGCGTGCCCGAGCTGGACGATCCGCAGTCCCTCGAGTGGATCGGCCGGTTCATCGGACGCATCCACGCAGTCGGCGCGGTGCGACCCTTCGTGCACCGCCCTGCGCTGGACATTGCGACCTTCGGTGACGAGCCGCGAGCGTTTCTGATTGCCGGGGGATGGATTCCCGCGGATCTGACCGAGGCCTACGCGAGTGCGGTGAACATGGCGCTCGACGGGGTGCGCCGCAGCTTCGACCGTGCCGGGGCGGTGGCAATGTTGCGGCTGCACGGCGATTGCCACGCGGGAAACATTCTGTGGAGCGAGCCCCGGGCGGAGCCGGGGGGGCACGCGATCATCGCGGGGGGGCCGCACTTCGTCGACTTCGACGACTGTCGGAGCGGGCCCGCGGTGCAGGACCTGTGGATGCTGCTGTCGGGCGAGCGCGCGGAGATGACGCGCCAGCTCGCGGACGTCCTGGCAGGGTACGAGGATTTTCGCGAGTTCGACCCGCGTGAGTTGCATCTGGTCGAAGCGCTCAGGACGCTGCGATTGATTCACTACTCTGCGTGGCTCGCGCGGCGCTGGCGTGACCCGGCGTTTCCTGCCGCGTTTCCGTGGTTCAACACGCAGCGTTACTGGCAGGATCGGGTCCTGGAGTTGCGGGAGCAGATTCCGGCAATGGAAGAACCGCCGCTCCCTCATTAGCGAGCGGCGGACCGACCGCGCGCCGGGCGCGGCGTCAGGGGGTGTTCGGGATCAGGCTTCGGCTTCTTCGACCGTGAGTTCTTCGACCAGCATTTTCGCCGGGACCGTCAGCCACACCGGGTAATCGTTATAACCCTGCGGGCGTGGAAGCTCGCGGGGGGAGCCGGCGCGGCGGAGTTGGCCCTGCCAGCGCTTGCCCAGATCGAGGCCGATCGGCTCGAAATTATCGTCTTCGGTCAAATCCTGTACTTCAAGTCCAGTATCAAGGGTCTCGTCCATGTCTCTCTCCGTATTGAAGTTATAGGAAAACATCGGACTGCCCTCATCATTGAGCAAAGGGAATGCCTGGTCGACCTTCTCCAAGGTAAACGAGTGTCAGATTTCACACACCAAGCCTGGCCGTAGCGACGAATGTGCGCGTCGTCACGCAAAAACGACCCTCGTTGCACGAATCCGACAGGTTTTTGGAATGCCAGAGGGCGCAACGCCCCGCCCGAGATCGAAATTCGAGGCGCGATCTCGTCAACTCTTCGACATACAAAAAGGATGCGTCGTAATTCCGACGCGGGTTCAGGATTGGAAGTGCGCCTGCTCGCCCAGGAGCGCCTCGCGAAAGCGGTTCTTGAGGTGAGTGGCATCGCGCGGGGGCAGCACGAGCGGAAGCTTGTCGGCCGCAACCTTGATCTGCGCGAATAGGGGCCCGGCGCCCGTGTGCACCTCGCGGTAAAGTCGGGCGACCTCACTCAGGGTCGTCATCGTCGCGGACGCTGCAAACCCGCACGCTTTCGCCACGGCGGCGAGATCGACTCCATATGCGGTATGAGTCGCTTGCATTCCCGTCTCGCCGTAGCGCTCGTTGTCGAGCACCACCACCGACAGATTACGGGTGCGCCGGGCCCCGATCGTTGCGAGCGCGCCGAGACCCATCAGCATCTCGCCGTCGCCGGTCAGGACGAGGACGCGCCGATCCGGCTGAGCGATCGCGAGACCGAGCCCGATCATCGCTGCGCCGCCCATGCCGCCCCAGAGCGGCAAGGTGAGGGGATGATCGCCGGCTTCGGTCGCGTCCCATGCCGGCGCACCGAGGCCGGCGACGACCAGCATGTCGCCACGGTCGGCAAGCAGGAGCTTCACGACTTCGCGCCGATGCAGCTTGCCGCTGCTCGCGCCACCTTCTGCAGTGCTCATCTCTGGAAACTTGTCTCAAAATTGGACTGCACCTGCAAACGAGGGGATATACAAGGGGCGCGCCCCTTGTTCGTTCGGGGATTTACAAGGGGGACTCCCCCCTTGTTCGTACTCCCGTTTTTGCATGAAGAATCCGGACCGCAATTTCGAGATAAATTCTAATCCTTGAATGTCTTCGCGCCCAGCAGCTTCTGGCCGATCAACAGCGCTGTCGGACGCAAGGTGTTGTAGGCGAGGCGCAGCGCGCCTTCCGCAAGCGGTACGACGTCGTCCGCATGATCCGCCCGCGAAACTAGCACGCCCATCGCCTCGAGCACCGACTGGCTGGCACGCCCCATGGGCACTTGCCAGGGATTGAACTCGCCCCAGTCGCCGCGCATCGTGACGAGCATGGCTAGCGGAGTCTGCGAGACCGCAAGCATCGAGAGCATGTTGATGCAGTTCCCGACGCCGCTGGACTGCGTGAGGAGCACGCTCTTGTCGCCACCGAGCCAGGCACCCATCGCGAGGGCGACGCCTTCCTCCTCGGTGGTCAGGCGCACGAGCTCGATTCCCGGGTCGGACTCGCAGAGCTGGATGAGCTCCATGTGCCCGGCATCCGGCACCATGCTCACCTGGCGTATGCCCTGGTCCTTGAGAAGCTGGTACAGGCCGCGCGGCCAGTTGCGGGACATCGGTACGGATCTCCACCATTCTCCGTGGGCGAGCGTTCGCTGCACGCCGGTGGCCGCCAGTATAATCGAGCGCAGCTGCGCTTCTGCGGTCGCATCGAGCGCGCGGCACCGCAGCGGCGATGGCAAGCCGCGATGACAAAGTGATGGAGGCCGTGCTTGGCAAAGCTCCGCATGACGCTCGCCTGCTGGGATTACGACCGTACCCGCGCGCTCGCGGACGGTAGCGTACCGATCGAGGGCGTCGACCTGGTCTATCTGACGCTGCCGGTCGAGGAGACCTTCTTCCGTATGCTGCGGAACCGCGAATTCGAGTGTGCGGAACTGTCGCTCTCATCGTATGTCGCGTCGCTCGAGCGGACAGATCCCCCGTTCATCGCGATTCCCGTGTTTCCGTCGCGCATGTTCCGGCACTCGGGCATTTTCGTCGCGACCGCGAGCGGCATCCGCGAGCCCGGGCAGCTTGTCGGCAAGCGGGTCGGCAATCCCGAATACCAGCTGACCGCCAACGTCTGGATCCGTGGAATCCTCGCCGAGGAATACGGCGTGCCGTTGGAGAGCGTGGAATACCTTACCGGCGGATTGGAAGAGGCCGGGCGTATCGAAAAGCAGAAGATCGACCTGCCGTCCGGCATCCGCATCGGGCCGATCGATGCGCAGCAGACGCTCGCGCAGCTGCTCGCCGACGGCAAGATCGATGCGATCTACGCGCCGCGCGCGCCCTCGACGCTCCGCACGCGGCCGGACGCGGTCCGCCGGCTGTTCGAGGACTATGCCGCGGTCGAGCGGGAGTATTTCCGCAGGACGCAGATATTTCCGATCATGCACACCGTGGCAATACGCCGCGATGTGTACGAGCGGAATCCCTGGGTTGCCCAGGCCCTCTACAAGGGCTTCGTCGCCGCGCAGCGCAAGGCATACGCGGATCTCGATGAGGTTGCCGCGCTCAAGACGATGCTGCCGTGGCTTCCTGCGCACGTGGCGGAGACCAGGCGCGAGCTGGGCGACGACTGGTGGGCGTACGGGCTGGCGCCGAACCGGCACGTGCTCGAGACGTTCCTGCGCTACCACCACGAGCAGGGACTGTCGAAGCGACTGCATGCGCCCGAGGAGCTGTTTGCCCCCGAGACGCTCGAAGCGTTCAGGATCTAGAAATCGGCGCGGGGGTTAATTCAGGCCGGGCGCAGGTCCAGCAGGCGCGAGAAGCGTATGCGATCGAGCGTCCGGCGCAGCCCGCCGTAGCTGCGGGTGCTGATGACCGGTGGGCACTTCGTGATGTGGGCCATGATGCGCGTGCCGCGCGCGAGCATTCGCGCCGCCGCGAGTGCCGGCGGCGTCACCGACCAGAGCTCGAGCTGCATGCCGTCGACCTTGCCGAGAACAACCGGAACCCCGTCTGCCGCCTCGTCGACGGCGAGGACGGTCACTTCGACCTCGGCATCCTGCCAATCTGCGATCTTGTCGTAGTTCATAGCCTGGTCTCCACCTGGAAGTCCTGCCCGAACTCCATTGCAATCCCCATGCCAGGGGCTGGATTTGACTGCGCCCGATGCGCAAGGATGCCGGCGCACACCCGTATACTCGTACGTCATGTGCATTAAGATAGATTTGATGCGGCGCACCGGATATGTGAAGTTGCGCACCATCGGTGTGCGCCATGCACGCGCGCGTAAATATTCCACGTGGGGGACCGCGCTGGAGCGCCGTCCACCGTCATACCTGTCGAGCGCGCGCTCGCGCGAAACCTGCACGTCGGCGCGGGAAACGATGCTGTCGGACGACAGGTCCGGCTTTCGACCATGGAGGGACGATGAATGGTGATGCATTCCGCATTTCCCGGCGCGCGGTGCTCGGGCGGCTTGCGACGATCGGAGCGATGCTCATGACGGGTTCACGAGTTTCCTCGGCGGCAGCCGACCCGATCGCCCGGCGCGCAATTCCGAGCAGCGGAGAGCTGATTCCCATGATCGGTCTCGGTACCTGGCAGGCCTTCGACGTCGGCTCGGCGGAGTCGGTGCGGGCGCCGCTCCGAGAAGTCCTCAAAGGGCTCATTGCATCCGGCGGTGCCGTCGTCGACAGCTCGCCGATGTACGGTCGCGCGGAAGCGGTGGTCGGCGACCTGGCTGCCGATCCGGGCATCCAGGCGAAGCTCTTCTACGCGACGAAGGTGTGGACCAGCGGCCAGCAGGAAGGCGTGCGGCAGATGGAGGAGTCGTTCCGTCGACTGCGTGTCCAGCGTATGGATCTCATGCAGATCCACAACCTTCTGGACCTGAAAGCGCACACCGAGACGCTGCAGAAGTGGAAAAGCGAAGCGCGGGTGCGGTACATCGGCATCACGCACTACACCGCCAGCGCGCATGCCGAGCTCGAACGGCTGGTGCGTACGAAGACCTACGATTTCGTGCAGATCAACTACTCGCTGGGCGAGCGGGATGCGGAGCGGCGCCTGCTTCCCGCCGCGCAGGAGGCGGGGGTGGCGGTCTTGGTCAATCGACCGTTCGGGTCCGGGGCGCTCTTCCGGCGGGTTCGCGGCGATCCGCTGCCGGACTGGGCGGGCGAGATCGGTTGTGGCAGCTGGGCGCAGATCTTCCTGAAGTGGATCATCGGTCATCCCGCGGTGACCTGTGCCATCCCGGCGACTTCCAACCCGAAGCACCTCGTGGACAACATGGCGGCGGGTCTGGGCCCGCAACCCGACGCCAGGATGCGGCAGCGCATGGCGCAGACGTTCGACAAGCTCTAGTGCCTCGATTCTCCTAGCGTCCCGCAGGTCGCGCGCGAACCACGCTTCGCCAGGCGGGATGGCGCGCGATGAGGGCAAGCGCCCGGGCGAGCAGCGTGCGGCCGGGCTCGGTCCTGTGCCACGTCGACGCACCGGATGGGTGGGGGAGCGGCACGATGTCGAACGCCGACCCGTGACGTGTGACACGGTGTCGCTGACCGACGACGTGCTCGAGCTTTTCCGCCTTGAAGAATGTGGCGATGGCCAGCTTGCCGACCGGGATGACGAGCTCGGGGGCGAGCAGCGTGAGCTCCGCCTCCAGCCACGGGGCGCAGTTCGCGATCTCGTCGCGATCCGGTACGCGGTCGCCGCCGCGCGAAAGCTTGCCTGGAAAGCAGCGACACACCGCCGCCATGTACACGCGGCTACGAAAGGCGTCCTCGTCCAATCCGATTCCGGCAAACCAGCCGAACATCGTCTTGCCCGCCGTCCACGCGAAGGGCTTGTGGATCACGAGCTCCTTCGAGCCGGGCGCCTGGCCGATCAGCATCACGGGACTCGCCACGGGCGTGCCCTGCACCGGCGCGCCTTGCATGCCCGGGCAGCGCCGGCATCGGCCGAGCGTTCGCTGGTGACGGCGCAGCGCGTGTTCGGAACTCGCGGTCATGCCGAGCTTTGACGGAGTCGAGAACCTATCTCAAAACGAGGCCCGTGGCGAGATGGACCGCGCCGATCCGGGAGCGGTCGCCGAACTTCAGCACCGCCGCAATCAGGTTCACCACGACGACGGCGAAGAGCTCGTAGGCGTCGTGATGCTTTGCATTGGCGATGCCTCCGTAGACGAATACGAAGTTGAGCGTCGCCGCCAGCAGAATGAAAAAGCCGAAGGCGACCTTCTCCAGGTTCACGCGCGCTCCTTCCGATCTGGTATCCGCGGCAGGCCGTGCCGGGCCGCTCTCGTGCCGACGAGCGTACACCACGGCACCTGCGCCAGATTCACCTCCGCGCCAGGGTCGAATTCGCGTTGCAGCGCCCCGAACACGCGGTGAGGCAGTGTTCGCCGCACCAGTCACGTGGAGACGCCAGCCAGAATCGCCTTGACGAATAGCGAAAAAGTGGAATAGTATGGAACGGAAAGATAACGAAACAGCTAGATTCGGTAAAAAATGATGGTATTCGGAATCAAGGAGTGCGGGACAGCCGATACGCGTCCTGGTCACTTCAGCCGAACTTTCATTCTCCGGACACGCGATTTCATTTGGCACCAGCGGCCGCTCGGCGGCCGCATCGAAGAAGATGGCCAAGCGAGGCTCCACCGAGCGGCGCAAGTCGCCGTACTGCACGACGCGCGAGGCGGCCGGAACCCTCGGTGTCTCGGTGCGCACCGTGCAGCTCTGGGCGGAACGCGGAATGCTGGAAGCGTGGAAGACCGAAGGCGGGCATCGTCGCATCGGCGTCGACTCGGTCCGCCGCTTCATGGCGGGCGAAGTGCGTCGCCCACGGCCCGTTGAGCCGTTCAAGATCATGGTCGCGGATGACGACCCCGCCCTGCTCAAGCTCTATCAAGTGCGCATGCGCGGATGGGATCCGCGAATCGAAGTGCTCGCAGCCCGTGACGGATACGACGTTCTGCTGCTCGCAGGCCGCGAACAACCCAACATGCTGATCACGAGTGCGGTCCTGCCGGGGCTCGACGCGATCGCGATGATCCGCACACTTGCGGATCATCCGCAGTGTGCGGGGTTGCAGATCATCGTCGTGACGGCGCAGCCGAACGACATTGTCATAGGGCGTGGCGGAATTCCGGCGGGAATCCGAGTCTTCGCAAAACCGGTACCATTCGGGGAGCTCGAGCGCGAGGTGCGCTCGGCCGCCGGCGGGTGGCAGACACTCGTCGCGGCCGGTTAGGCGATTCCCGGGGGGCGAAAAATGGAGGGGAGGCCTGAGTGAGCGAGTACAGCCAAAGTCGTGGCCGCGCGAGCGGCAGCGAATTCCCAATGCGTGGGGCGCAGTGGGCGGTATGATCGATTCGAAGCAACTCCTTCACGAGCTCGCGCGACTCAAGGCTCGGCAGGTCGCCGCGGGACTGCAAATGCCCCGTGAGCCCGCACGCTCGACGTCCACACCCGACACGCCCCCGTCGTCCACGCCCAAACTGTTGCACGGGTCGCATGGCGCACCGGCCGGACTGGCGGTCGGTCTCCGCCCCGGTGCTGCGCCGCGCGAGTTGCATCTCGTCACCGATTTCCGTGGCCGCGTCCTCGAATGCGATGCGCAGCTTGCGGTACTGCTTACCGGAGCGGCGGAGCTGAAGGGCGCCGGAATCGACGATTTTGCCGCGATGTCCGGGCAACCGGAATTCTCGGCACTCTTCGACCGGATTCGCACGGTCACCCGCACGGACACGTTCAGCTGGCGGGGTGCGCTGCGCACCGCGCACACGGGCGACGTGCCGGTGGTCGCGAACCTGATCGCGCATCCGGGAGGTGCCGGGACGCTCAGCTGGCTGGTCCGCGTCCAGGAAGCAGACGGGGCCGTGACGCCGAAGCAGTCGATTTCCGATCTCGCTTTCGCAGCTGCCACCGATGCGATGATGCTCAC
>JBAVOG010000727.1:0-2693 GCA_049691875.1 Burkholderiales bacterium
GAGCAGAGCTGCACCGCCGGACGCACCGCCTTCTTCACCGGCATGCATCCGTTGCGAGCGGGTATGGTCATGCCCCAGCTCCCGGGTGCCACGAGTTCGCTGTTGCCGGGCACGCCCGCGCTGGCGAAATTCCTGCTGGATCTCGGCTATAACACCGGCGAGTTCGGCAAGAACCACCTGGGCGATAAATCGGCGTCGCTGCCAACGGCACACGGCTTCCAGGAATTCTGGGGCTACTTGTATCACCTCGACGCCATGCAGGGGGTGAGCTTCCCCGACATCAATAAGACGCCGACCGATCAGGCGGTTGTACCACCCTGCAAGAACACCCCGGTCAATGGTCTCAAAGAGGTCGCCGGCGCTGTGGACCCCAGGACGGCGCTCTGTATGACCCCGCCACGGCCGGTCATCCACTGTACTTCTTCGGATGGCACCGAGAAAAACCAGAGCTGCAAGGACATGGGGCCGCTGACACTGGAACGTTCCAAGACCGTTGACGAGGAAATCTCCACCCAGGTCATCGACTTCCTCAACCGCAATGACCCTAAGAAGACCAACAAGCCATTCTTCGTCTGGTATAACCCGGCGCGCATGCACATCACCACCATGTTCTCAGACAAGTACATGGACATGCTGGGCACGAAGGGCGGCAAGGACTGGGGTATCAATGAAGTCGGCATGAAGCAGATGGACGACAACATCGGCTACGTGTTCAAAAAGCTGGAGGAAATGGGTGAGCTCGACAACACCATCATTGTCTTTACCACCGACAACGGCGCCGAGACGATCAGCTACCCGGACGGCGGTGTCACGCCCTTCAGGGGCGGCAAGCTGACCACCTGGGAAGGCGGTATGCGCGCTCCGATGCTCATTCGCTGGCCGGGCCACGTCAAGGCTGGCGCGCATCCTGACCAGATATTCTCGTCACTGGACTGGGTGCCCACCTTCGTCAATATCGCCGGCGGGCCTTCGGGTGATGGGTTGAAGAAGCAGATCGAGGCCGGCAAGTACCCCGGCATCATCAAAACCACGCTCGACGGCTTCGACCAGCGGGACTATCTAGAAGGCAAGGCCGATTCGGCACGCGACCACTTCTTCTACTACACCGGCGCACAGCCTTCGGCGGTGCGGTACAAGAACTGGAAGTTCTACTACACGATGGTGTCTTCCAATGCGTTGGACGCGTTCAATGGCGCAAACACGTATCACTGGACCCAGATCAACAACCTCAAGCGTGATCCCTTCGAGAGGACTGTGGCGTCGGCTGAAGGTAGCCTGCTGGCCTACGGCGGTGCACTGGCCGGTCCAAGCACAGCGTTCATCTATGACTGGAACATGCTGCCCATCGGGCAGCTGCTGTGGCTGAAGGAACTCGAGACGTATCGGGAATTCCCGGCGCTGCAGACTCCGGCGAGCTACAACCTGGATAATATAATCAAGTCGATGCAGGATGCGAGACACATCAGCCACGCGGGCGACTAACCAGTCCGCTTAAAGGATGTGATTTAGCAGTAATACAGCGGGCGCCCTGAAAAGGCCGCCCGCTTTTTTCAGAATGAGAACTTGAAGTATGAAAGCTGATAGTTCCTTCGCACGCACAATGTTCACCCGCGCAATCGCGCTGTGCGCCCTTCTTTTCCTGATTTTGCCGGTTCCCGGGCGAGCTGATCCGTTGCCCTCCTGGAATGACGGTCCGGCAAAGCAGGCGATCGTGGCGTTCGTGCAGGCGACCACGACGCAAGGCAGTCCGAGGTTCGTGCCGCTGGCCGAGCGCATCGCCACCTTCGACCAGGACGGCACGCTATGGGTCGAGCACCCGATGTACTCGCAGGTGGTGTATTGCCTCGACCGCGTTCCCGCGGTCGTCAAGGCGAAGCCTGAACTCGCGAAGGTCGAGCCGTTCAGGACCGTGCTCTCGGGCAACCGCGAAGCGATGGCGAAGCTCTCGATGGACGATCTGTTCAAGATCCTCGCCGCCACCCTCACGGGGATGAGCGTCGACGACTTCGAGGCCGAGGCGAAGAAGTGGCTCGACTCGGCCAGGGATCCGCGCTGGAAGCGGCCCTACACCGAGCTCACGTATCTTCCGATGCAGGAAGTGCTGAAGTACCTGCGCGCGAGCGGCTACAAGACCTACATCGTTACCGGCGGCGGCCAGGACTTCGTGCGCGTGTACTCGGAAGCCACCTATGGCATTCCGCCCGAGCAGGTGGTCGGCACCGCCGGCGGGACGAAGTACGGATACGCGAAGGACGGCAAGCCGTTCCTCACCAAGGAGCCCAAGCTGCTCTTGAACGACAACGATGCCGGTAAGCCCGAGGGCATCCACCTCATGATCGGCCGCCGGCCGCACGCGGCGTTCGGCAACTCGACCGGCGACCGGCAGATGCTGGAGTACACGGGCGCCGGCGACGGCGCGCGCCTCACGATGCTCGTCCTGCACGACGACGCGAAGCGCGAGTATGCCTACGGACCGGCACTGGGAATGGCCAACACCAAGGTCGGAGCGTTTACTCAAGCGCTCTACGACGAGGCGAAGAAGAAGGGCTGGATGGTCATCAGCATGAAGAACGACTGGAAGCGGATCTTCGCGTTCGAGCCATGAGTAGGCTTTGCAAGATGCCCCGCGTCGCGACATGGCTGTGCACCGCATGGTTTGCGGCACTCGCTCTGCCCGCGGCCGCGGCCGACAC
>JBAVOG010000728.1:0-9588 GCA_049691875.1 Burkholderiales bacterium
CAGCAGATCGTGGCCATCCGGCGTCGGCTTCGGGAGCTCGACGTCGAGCAGCGACTCGGGGTCGTCAACGGGCAGATAGCGAAGCAGTCCGACGGCTTTCATGGTGTCCTCGCAAGCGGAATAGGGCGGAACGGGGGAAGTCTGAACGGGGAAAATCGGACCGGAGAAATGGCGCGGTGCCCGGCGGGCGGGATGTCAGCCCCCGATCACCACCGAAAGCATGCCGAGCGAGCCCATCTCGATGCCATCCACCGCGAAGCGGCTCGACTCATCGTCGCGCTGCAAACCCAGGCAGTAGAGCAGGGGAAGGTAGTGCTCGGCGGAGTTGATCGCGAGGCGTGCATCTTCGCCCATGCTCTCCCAGGCGACGAGCGGCGCATGCTCGCGACGCTCGATGAGCGCGCGCACGCGGCGATTGAACCGGTCCGCCCAGTCGTGCGCCGGCGCATGCTCGTCACGGCTGCGCAGCCCGAGGTGATGCACCACGTTCCCGCTGCCCGCGATCAGCACGCCTTGCTCGCGCAACGGTGCGAGCTGTCGACCGAGCGCGTAGTGAGACGATCCCGGTTGCGTGCGGTCGATGCTCAGCTGGACGACCGGCACGTCGGCGTCCGGGTAGGCGTGATGGAGCACCGACCACGTGCCGTGGTCCAGGCCCCACTCCTGGTCGAGCGCTACCTCCACGGGCGCCAGCAGCTCGCGGACCTGGCGGGCAAGCGGTGGGCTACCGGCGGCCGGATAACGCATTTCGTAGAGCGCCTTGGGAAACCCGTAAAAATCATGAATGGTCTTCGGCTGCTCCATCGCGGTGACGCCGACGCCCTCGGTGAACCAGTGCGCCGAGACGCAGAGAATCGCCTTTGGCTTGGGTACCGTGCCGGCAATCGCCTTCCAGGCCTGCGTGTAGCGATTGTCGTCGACGACGTTCATCGGCGTACCGTGGCCGAAGAACACGACCGGCATCCGCGCCGCGCTCACGAGGCCCCCCCGTGCGCCGGCCGGGCGCGATCGGGAATCATTTCCCACACGTGGTTTGAGCCCATGAGCGGAATATTACCTCCGAACGGCGGGGAACCGGGCAGGACATACCAGTCGTCGGGACGTGCCGACGGCCGGGGCCTCGGCACGCGTAGAATCCGGGTTCATCCTGCAAGGTGTTCTGCCATGAACGAAGCGAGTCCAGTCCGCGCGCACGGGGATTCGGTGATCGCCGAGCTCGCCTACACGGTCGACACCGGCGAGAAGCCGGTCAACGAGACGTTCGGCCCCAACAACATTCGCCGGCGCGAAGTCGGCCTGCAGGAACAGCGGGCCGTCGAGATCCGCAACGGTCGTCCGCAGGCCCCTGAGTTTTCCCTGGACGTGCATGGCTTCGCGTTCAGAGAACACCGTACCGAAATGCGGGACTTCTTCGACTTGGAGGAGCTGAAGCGGGTCTATTACCCGGAGATCGAGCGACTGGTGCGTGAAGTGTCGGGCGCCGTGCGCGTCGTTCCGTTCGATCACACGCTCAGGTCGGGCGACGAGGGCGAGCGCGAAGCCCGTCTGATTCGCGAGCCCGTGCTGTCGGTGCACAACGATTTCACCGACCGGTCGGGTCCGCAGCGTGTGCGCGATATCCTGCCGGACGAGGCCGACCGACTCCTTGCCGGCCGCTTCGCCATCATCCAGGTGTGGCGTGCAATCAATCGTCCGATCGAGTCCAATCCGCTCGCGATCGCGGATGCGCGCAGCCTGGCGTCAGGCGATCTCATCGCCGCGGAACGACGCTACCCGAAGCGCGTGGGCGAGACGTACCGGATCAGCTACAACGCGGCGCATCGCTGGTTCTATTTCCCGGAGATGCGGCGCGACGAGGCGCTCGTCTTCAAGGTCTTCGACTCGGCGCGGGACGGCCGCGCGCGATTCACGGCACACACGTCCTTCAACGATCCGAATACGCCGCCGGGCGCCCCCGCGCGCCAGAGCATCGAGATGCGTACGCTGGCGTTCTTCTGACGTCAGGACCTGCGCGCGGCGTTCACAACCTCCCCATGCCGCCCATCATTCCGCCCGCCCCGAAGATCGCCACCGTGACCATTCCCATCACGAAGCCGATCACGATGGCGATCGCCACGATCACCGCCGTATAGCCGATGGTCTTGGATTCGGGTGTCTTCATCAGCACGGGCGCGCCCAGATAGAAGAGATAGAGCGCATACACTCCGCCCAGCAGCGAGATCAGCCAGCCGAGCACCGGGATGATCGCAAACGCTCCGGCGACCCACGAAGGGGTCATGGAATAGGCGACGAGCTTGAGCGCCCGGTCGACGTTCTTGCGGCCGCCGAAGGACGGCGCAAGGCTGTCGGCGATGAGCGCGATGACGAACACCATGATGAGACTGAATACGTAGCCCAGCACCGCCGACCCGAACGCGCTGCCGACGCTGATGCGCCCCACGGTGAGCGTGCCGACGAACGCGTTCGCGATGAATCCCGCGACGGCCGGGATGACCGCCAGGATCGCGACGTACTGCAGGTAGAGGGTTTGCAGGTCGGTCCGCTCTCCCTTGATGATCGGCCACTCGGAGTTCGGCTGGACCAGGATGTGCGTCACGCGCATGACCAGGTTCATGTTCACTTTTTCGTCTCCCTGCCTGGCGACAACGGGCGCAGTATAGTGAACGGATCCGGCCGCGACAACGCGCAATATCCGGGGTCGGGCTGGGACGACAATCCACCCGCTTCCATCGCGATCTCCTTGCGAAACAAACCATGGCGGCACTGGCGAAACGCCTCGCGGAAAACGTACCTGGCGATTTCTACGTCGACTCCACGTGCATCGACTGCGGCACGTGCCGCCAGGTCGCGCCCGCGACTTTCGCCGACGGTCGCGACACATCCTACGTTCACCGCCAGCCGGCAAGCGACGACGACTCGCACCGCGCGCGCATGGCGCTGGTCGCCTGCCCCGTCGCTGCAATCGGCACGCGGGCGAAGCATGCGTTCGGCGCCGCACGCGGCGCCTTTCCTGAGCCGCTCGAGGAAGGCGTCCATTATTGCGGCTGGGCGGCGGACGCGAGCTACGGCGCGCGCAGCTATCTCGTCGTGCGCCGGAGCGGAAACATTCTGATCGATTCGCCGCGCTACGCCGCGCCGCTCGTCGAGCGCATCGCGGCGCTCGGCGGGGTGCGCTGGATGTTCCTTACGCATCGCGACGATGTCGCGGACCACGCAAAATTCCG
This sequence comes from Burkholderiales bacterium, assembly GCA_049691875.1. Classification (GTDB taxonomy): domain Bacteria; phylum Pseudomonadota; class Gammaproteobacteria; order Burkholderiales; family SG8-39; genus JAABRB01. The sequence continues at coordinate 3,225 of JBAVOG010000728.1, forward strand.
CAAGCGGTTCGGCTGCGAGCGGATTCTGCATCGCGCCGACGTGACGACCGATACACGCGATGTCGAGACGATCCTCGCCGGCGAAGAACCGCTACCGCTCGATGACGAGACGTCGCTGATCCCGGTGCCGGGCCATACGCGCGGCTCGGTGTGCCTGCTTTACCGCGGGAAATTCCTGTTTTCCGGCGACCACCTCTGGTGGGATCCGGATCGCGGCCGTGTCCACGCCTCGCGGAGTGTCTGCTGGTACGACTGGCGCCGGCAGACGGAATCGATGGAGCGCCTTGCCGGTTACCGCTTCGAATGGCTCTTGCCGGGACACGGCATGCGCGTCCGCCTGACGGCGGACGTCATGGCCGACGAGCTCGCGCGTTGCATCGCCCGGATGAAGCGATTGTGAGGACGAACATTCTGCAAACGCTCTGGAACACGACCCCGGTCAGGTGAGGATGAAGGGGCCCCGACCCCCTTCATACGCGGCCACCCTTCCTCGGACAGGAGGCGAATTAATCCTTCGCAGCAATCAGTCTGCGCAACTGCTCGGGGCGTTCCACTCCGGACGCCGCGAAGCTCGCGGCGAACGCGGAGCCGGGTCCGACGAGCGGCGCGACGTCGCATTCCAGGAAGCGCAGCCGGCCGGTCGCCGTCTCGTGGATGAAGTCGATGCGCGCAGCCCAGTCGACGCCGAGCAACGTCGCGATCCGCTGTGCGGCTTCGCGCACGCGCGCGGCCAGGTCGCGATCTTCTACCGGTGCGCGTACTGGCTGCCACAGATACTTGCGCCAGAAGCGATACGGGGTGCCCTCGGGCAGCAGAATCCGGAACGGTGCGCCGACGTCTCCGCGCAGAACGCCCACCGTGAGCTCCGACCCGCGTACGAATTCCTGCGCGATGTAGCGTTCGGTTCGCGCGTGCGCGGGAACCGGTCCGGAGCGCAGCACGCGCAGCCCGATGGAGTCGGATCCACGGCGGGGTTTCAGCACCATTGGATAGGGCAGCGCGTCGGCCTGTGGCGCGAGCACTGTCGCTGGGGTGTCGACGCCGTGCGCGAACACGCTGCGGCAGGCCTCGTACTTGTCGTAGCAACGCTCCATGACGGGCGCGCCGGGGCCGATATAGGGAATCGCCGCACGTGCCAGGGCACGCACCGCGGCAAGCATGACGGGGTCCGAGACCCGGAGGAGAAGCGGTCCCGGTGGGAGGGTCCCGATCGCATCCTCGCGGAACGGCAGCATGTGCACCACACGGCCGGTTGCGCGGAGCTCACGGGTGATGGCCCAAGCCTCGCCGCGATGAATCCATGCCAGCGGATGCGCCCGCCAGGGTTCCACCAGGAGGGTCAAAGGCACGTCGGGACCCGCAGAACACCTATACAAGTGCACACCCAGCGGGCCCAGGGGGTTGCCCGCCCTCCCGGGTTCGGGTTCAATATGACACCCGCATCGACCCGCGATCCTCCTGGAGGCGCAATGAAACGCATCCTCGCTCCGCTGATTCTGCTTGCCGGACTGCTGCCGCTGCCGGCACTCGCCGTGTGCTTCACCGTATTCGATGGCGACCGGATCGTCTATCGGGATCTGGCAACGCCGGTCGACCTCTCGCAGCCGATCTCGGACGCCATGCGGGACAAGTATCCGCGCGGGCAGCTGATCATCGCCCCGGAGAACGACAACTGCACCCTGATCACCGCGTTCACGTCGGTGAACATCCGGGCACCGGCCGAAGCGCCCGCCCCGATGGCGCCGGCCAAACCGGCTGCGCCGGGTCCGACGGCCGACATGGGCAAGGCCGCTTCCGCACCGGCGTCGGCTGCCTCGGCGGCGCCCACCCCCCAGAAATCCCAATAGCCAGCTGGGAGCGCGCGCCTCGGTGCGCTAGCGCCGCCCCTTCACGGCGGCACGTTTCCGCGTCTTCACGCCCGCGCGCCGTGGACGCTTCGCCGGCTTGCGCGCAGTCACGGCCTTGGCCGCGACCGCCTCGACTTCGACGAGAAATTCGGGCTTCACCAGGGCGCTGATCATCACCACCGTGGAGGCGGGCCGGTGATCGACGAGAAATCGCGCACGTGCACTGACGTAGCCGGGAAAGTGCGCAGGGTCGGTCAAGTACTGCGTCACCTTGACGATGTCGGTGACCTTCATTCCTGCCGACGCGAGTATCGCCGTCACGTTGTCCCAGGCGACGACCGTCTGCTCCGCGATCGATGCGGGCACCGTGCCGTCCTTGCGCACCGCGACCTGACCGGCAACGTGCAGCCAGCGGGCGTTCGGCGGCACCTCGATGCCGTTCGAATAGCTGCCGATCGGGGCCGCAATTGTCCGCGGATTGTGGATTTTCATCTTGGGTCTCCTCCTCCGGAGTGGTCGTGTGCGTGTCGTCAGGTCTGATCTGGTGGGGTACCTGCGGCGTCCCGGGCACGCAGCTTCGCCGCAATGTAGGCGCGGTGCGGAACGTAGAGCAGGTCCGCGATCTTGCGGATCACGTGCTGCTCATAGGCGGAGAGCTCGCTGTCTGCATAAGCGACCTGCCACATGAGCTCGATCACCTGCTGCTTCTGGGCCTGCGAGAAGCTCCGGTTGATGAGCGAAGTGAACTGGAAGTGGTCGGTGGCCGAGCGTGCCTGGTCCTCGGCCAGGCGCACCAGCGCATCGGCCTCGCCGGCGCTCAGACCGAACTTGCCACGCACGGCGCGCAGCACGGCCGCGTGCTCCGCGGGCTTGATCTCGCGTCCGAGCCGCGCCACTTCGACGAGCAGCGCCGCAGTGGCGAGCTCGATGGAGTGGCGATCGTCGCCCTGCGCTGCGGGCGCGTCGATGTGCCGCTCGAAAAATTCCCGGATCGCGTCGAGCATCTCACCCAGTGTAATCGCGTCGCGCCGGCATGGGTAATCGCGACCGACCGGCATGGTCGGGCGTCGTCCGGCGCATCGACCTGTTGACACCCGCGGGGCGCCCATGTTCCCGGGGCGCGTTAGAATGCGTCGGCAGTCATCCCCAATGCCCGCCGGTTGCCATTGCACCGCGAGCGTCGCTACGCAACGATTCCGACAATCCGGCTATCCCACTCGCAGAATATGCGCTTTCCTCCCATCATCCTGCTCGGGGCCGCCTGCTGCGCACTCGCGGTGCAGGCGCAGAGCCCGACGAAACCGATCCTGGACGCACCGGCGCCGACGATCGGCACGCGGGCACTGCGCGACCTGGCGATCTACCCGGAGCGCAGCGCCCCCGCACAGAGCCTGGCCGTCAACGAGAGCAAGCTCTCGGCCGAGGTTTCGGCGCGCATCCTGGTGCTCCCCTACGACGTCGGTCAGACGGTGGAGAAGGGCGACGTCGTCGCGCGTCTCGACCGGCGTGACTTCGAGCTCGCGGTCGCGAAAGCCAGGGCGAGCATGGCGGCCGTGCAGGCGCGCATCGCGCAGGCCGAATCGCAACTCGAACGCGCACGCGCGCTGGCCAAGCAGAACTTCATCTCGGCCGAAGCGGTCATTCAGCGCGAGACCGAGCTGGCCGTGCAGCGGGCCGAGCTGGCTGTCCAGCAGGCGAGCCTCGCGACCGCGGAGCGGGAGCTCACGAAGACGACGATTCGCGCACCGTTCGACGCAATCGTCAAGCAGCGCCACGTGGGCGTGGGCGAGCTCGCCTCCCCCGGCGCGGTGCTGGTCACGCTGATCGACCGGTCGCGGCCGGAAGTGTCGGCGCAGGTGCAGCTGAAGGACGCTCAATCGCTGAAAGACGCAGGCCGCGCAGTGTTTGGTGCGGACCTCGACTATCCGGTCGAGCTGACGCGAATCTCGCCCGCCGTGGATCGCGAATCGCGCACGGTCGAGGCGCGACTCGCGTTCCAGGACCGCACGGCCGCGCCGGGGACTTCCGGTCGGCTCGTCTGGCGCGATTCGCGGCCGCACCTGCCGGCCGAGTACGTCGTGCGGCGCAAAGGCGAGCTCGGCGTGTTCGTCATGTCGGGAGGGAAACCTGATTTCGTGGTCCTGTCGGCCGCACAGGAAGGGCGTCCCGTTCCGGTCGCATTTCCCAACGACACGCTGATCGTCACCGAGGGGCGCAATACTCTCGTCACCGCGCCGGCGGGAAAGTAACCGGGGCGCATGCGCGACGCGCCGCCCGCATAGCCGAAACCTGGATCGAGCACACTCCGCACCGGTATCGGGCATGCGTTTCTACGAGCGATTGATCCGCAATCACCCCTTCGCGAACATCACGTTCGCCGTGGTGATTCTCGTCGGCCTCGCCGCATACCTGCTCATGCCGCGCGAGCAGGATCCGGAGATCAACTTCAACTGGGTCGACATCACGACCGTGCTGCCGGGAGCCGCCGCGGAGGACGTGGAAAAGCGCGTCACGATCCCGCTCGAAGAGGCAATCAAGAACGTCCAGGACATCCGGTTCGTGCTCTCCACGAGCCGCGAGAACGTCTCCAACATCCTGGTGCGCTTTCGCGAGATCGACGACCGGACCTTCGACAAGCGCATCAACGACCTCAACCGCGAGATCCAGAACAAGGCGAAGGCCGAGCTGCCCGTCGAGGCCAAGGACCCCCGCACCACGGAGATCACGACTTCGAACGGGTTCCCCACGGCAATGGTGCTTCTTACGGGGCGTGCGGACGACGAGGTGCTGCGCTCGATCGCGCACCAGGTCAAGCTCGACATCGAGCGGATTGCCGGGGTCGACCGCGTCGCCGCGCTCGGGCAGCACGATCCCGAGCTGCTCGTCGAATTTGCGCCGCACGCCCTCGTTGCGCGCGGGGCGAACGGCAGCGATGTTGCCGACGCAGTGAGCGGTGCCTTTCGCGACACGTTCGCCGGGCGCCAGAAGACCGCAGGTGACGAATGGCTCGTGCGCGTCATCGGACAGGAATCCGACCCATCGGTGCTCGCGCGAATCTCCGTGAGTCCGCTCGGCAATGCCCGCGAGCAGTTTCCGCTCGACGCCGTGGCCACGGTTTCGCGGGCGCGGTCCGCAGCCAGTCAGCTGGTCACCCGCGACGAACATCCCGCCGTGCTCTTCTCGGTCACCAAGAAGAGCCGCACCAACACCATCGAGCTCGTCGAGAAGCTGAACGCTTACATCGCGGACAAGAATCCCGTTCTGGCCACCTCCGGCGTTTCGCTGATGCTCGCCGACGACCAGACAGTGATGACGCAGTCCGCGATCCGCATCATGGAGTCGAACGCGGCGATCGGCCTTGCGCTGGTCCTCGCGATCTGCTGGCTCTTCCTGGGGACGCGGATCTCGATCCTGGTCGCGATCGGCATTCCGTTCTCGCTGGCCGGGACCTTCGCGGTGCTCTATGCGACCGGAAACACACTGAACGTGTCGGTGCTGCTCGGTGTCGTGATCGCACTCGGCATGCTGGTGGACGACGCGGTGGTGGTGGTCGAGGCGGTCTACTATCGGCTGCAGCGCGGCCAGGAGGTCGTCTCTGCCGCCGTCGACGCGATGCGCGAAGTTTTCGCGCCGGTCACTTCCTCCGTGGCCACGACGCTGGCGGCGTTCCTCCCGCTCATGCTGTTGCCGGGCATCGTCGGAAAGTTCATGTTCGTCATCCCGTTCGTGGTCACGCTCGCGCTCCTGATCAGCCTCATCGAGGCGTACTGGATGATTCCTGCGCACGTGGTGGCGCTGCGCCCCGACTTCTCGCAATTGAACCGGATCCAGCGGTGGCGCACCCGGCTGACGCACGATGTGCGCGTGAAGTACTCGCTCGCCCTGATCTACGTGATGCGTCGGCCGTTGCGCTTTGCGGCCATCGCCGTGCTCGCCGTCGCGGCCGCCGGGACGGCAGTGGCAATCGGCGTCGTGCGTATCCAGTTCTTCGCGTTCGATCCGCTGCGGATCTTCTACGTGAACGTCGACATGCCGGCGGGTGCGCCGATCGAGGCGACGCTCGCGCGTCTGCAGGGCCTGGAGCCCGTCGTGAAGAAGCACCTGAATCCCGCGAACGTGCGTGCCATCACTGCCGCGGCGGGCGTGAAGTTCACCGACACCGAGCCGGTCTTCGGCGACGCGTACGGGCAGCTCGTCGTGACGCTGCAGCCACGCGGCGAGGACTCGCGGGAGGCGCCGGAGATCGTCGAGTCGATGCGCAGCGACCTCCTGGCCGTTCCCGGTCCCGGCAAAATCACGTTCACCGTGCTGTCGGGGGGTCCTCCGCCGAGCAAGGCGATCCGCGTGCGCGTGCGCAACGACGATGACGCCGAGTTGCGCGCCGCGGCCGACGAATTGAAGCGCCTCTTGGCCGACATACCGGGGATCAAGGACATCACCGATGACGACTTGCCCGGCCGACCCCAGCTCGTGCTGAAGCTCGACCGGGAGGCGGTGCGCGCCGCCGGCCTCACCGC
>JBAVOG010000729.1:0-4895 GCA_049691875.1 Burkholderiales bacterium
CCTTCGACCTGGTGACCTCAACCATGCTGCTGCACGAGCTCCCGGACGACGCGGTGCGACAGACGCTCGCCGAGACCAACCGGCTCCTCGCTCCCGGCGGACTCTCGATCCATCTCGATTTCCGCGCTGACGATCCCTTCTGGCAATTCATCATGTACGGGCACGGCGTGCGCAACAACGAGCCCTTTCTCGAGCCCCTGATGCGCATGGACCTCGCGGCCGCCTATCGCGAGGCAGGCTTCGATGAAGTGCGCATCGAGCCCTTCGCCGAGCGCGAGGGTGCGACCGACCCGGCCAATCCCTTCTGGCGTTTCCCGTGGGCAGCGATCATTGCGCGCAAATCAGCCAGTTGACCTTTCAATCCAACAAGGAGAGCACCCGATGAAAACGCCATTTTTGCAGCGCAGGGCGCTGCTCGCCACCGCGCTTGCGCTGCCGCTTGCCGCGGCCGCGCAAACGGTCAAGTGGGACATGGCCACGCCCTACGCCGACACCGAGTTCCAGACCCGCAACGTGCGTCTGTTCGCCGAGGATGTGAAGAAGTTCTCCGGCGGCAAGCTCGACATCACCGTGCACAGCGCGCAGTCCCTGATCAAGAATCCGGAGATCAAGCGCTCGATTCAGACCGGACTCGTACCCGCGGGTGAGTTCTTTCTCTCCAACCTGGGGCCCGAGAACCCGCTGTTCGAGATCGACGCCATTCCTTTCCTCGCCACGACGTACGAACAGGCCAAGCAACTGTGGGCGGCCTCGCAGGGTCCGATCGAGGCGCTATTCCAGAAGCAGGGCATGCGCGTCCTGTATTCGGTGCCCTGGCCGTCGCAGGCGTTCTTTACGAAGGGCCCGGTGAAGAGCCTCGCCGACATCAAGGGCAAGAAGATGCGCACCTACAACGCCCAGACGGCCCGCCTCGCGACGCTCATGGGCACGATCCCGACCACGGTCCAGGCGACCGAGATCCCGCAGGCCTTCTCCACCGGCATCATCGACCTCATGTTCACCTCGGGGCAGACCGGGGTCTCCACACGCGCCTGGGAGTACACCAGCTACTTCTACGACACCGGCGCCTGGCTGCCGAAGAACGTTGTGATGGTCAACGAAGGCGCGTTCCGCAAGCTGCCCGCCGATGTGCAGAAGGCGGTGCTCGACGCCGCCAAGGCCGCGGAGCCGCGCGGCTGGAAGATGAGCCAGGAGCAGAACGACGACGCGCCCAAGACGCTGGCCAAGAACGGCCTCAAGGTCGAGCCGATGACGCCGGAGTTCCAGGCCGAGTTGCGTACGGTCGGCGACACCATGCTCTCGGACTGGCTGGCAAAGTCGAAGGACGAGGGCAAGGCTGTGATCGACGCTTATCGCAAGCTCGTTCCGGCGTCGAAGTGAGGCGCCCGCGTTGAAGTCCGCGCGCAGTGCGCCCGCGGCATGAGGCGGGCGCTCGACTTCATCTATGCGGCGAGCGGAGTGCTCGCCGCGTTTTTCATGGTTCTGATGAGCGGCCTGGTGGTGGCGCAGATCCTGGCGCGCCTCGCCGGGTACCAGGTGCCTTCGGCAGACGACTTTGCGCGCCTGTCGATGGCGGCGAGCGCATTCCTCGGTCTCGCCTTCGCGCTGCGCAGCGGGGCGCACATCCGCGTCACCCTGGTGATCGAGCGCGTGCCGAAACCGTTGCGACACGCGCTCGAGATTGCGTGTCTCGCGACGGCGACCGGCGTCTCGGCTTGGTTCGCCTGGAGCACCGGCGATACCGCGATCGATTCCTGGCGCTTCGGCGAATTCACCATCGGGCAGGTGCCGATTCCGAAATGGATCCCGCTTGCCGGCATGGCTCTCGGCATTGCGCTCCTGGCGGTGGCGTTCCTCGAAGATCTCGTGTGCGTGCTATGTGGCCGCACTCCGTCCTATATGCGCCCGTCCAGCTACCGCCACACCGAGGTCTGAGCGGTGAACCTCGCCGAGATCAGCCTGTTCCTCGCCTTGCTGCTGCTCGTGCTGCTCGCAGGGGGTCTTTGGATTGCAATCTCCATGATCGTAGTGGGCGCGGTCGCGATCGCCGCCTTCACCAATACCAACGCCGGGGCGCTACTCGCGACCACGGTGTTCGGCGGCAGCACCGACTGGTCACTGACTGCGCTGCCCCTGTTCATCTGGATGGGGGAGATCCTGTTTCGCACCCGTCTCGCCGACCAGATGTTCTCAGGCCTGGCACCCTGGATGACACGCCTGCCTGGTCGCCTCGCGCACACCACCGTGCTCGCTTGCGGGCTGTTCGCAGCGGTCTCCGGCTCCTCCACCGCCACCACCGCCACCATCGGCCGCATCACGGTCGCGGAATTGACGCGGCGGGGCTACGACGACCGCATCGTGCTGGGTTCGCTCGCGGGTTCCGGGACCTTGGGAATCCTGATTCCGCCCTCGATCATCATGATCGTCTACGGCGTCGCGGCGGACGTGCCGATCACGCATCTGTTCATCGCCGGAGTGCTGCCCGGCGCCCTGCTCATCGCTCTGTTTTCGGGCTGGATAATGGTGGATTCGCTGGTCCATCCGGAACGCATCCCGCCGCCGGAGCCGACGATCGGCTTCGCCGCCAAGGTGAGCGCGTCGCGGGCACTGATTCCGGTGGTCGTGCTCATCGCCGGCGTGATCGGCTCGATTTACTTCGGCATCGCCACCGCGACCGAGGCCGCCGCTGTCGGCGTGGTGGGCGCGCTCGCTATCGCCGCTTGGAGCCGCACGCTCAACTGGCGAAATTTCCGCGCAAGCGTCTACGCCGCGGTGCGCACCAACTGCATGATCTTCTTCATTCTCGCCGGCTCGATGTTTCTCACCGGCGCCATGGGTTTCACCGGCATTCCCCGCACGCTTGCGTCGATGGTGGGTGATCAGGGATTCTCGCCCGGCGAGATCCTGCTGGTGCTCACGGTGCTGATGATCGTGATGGGCTGCTTCATCGACGGTATCTCGGTAGTTGTGCTGACCACCTCCGTGCTGATGCCCGTGATCGAAGCGGCCAAGATCAACCCGCTCTGGTTCGGCATCTACATGATCTTCGTGGTGGAGATGGGCCTGGTGACGCCGCCGGTGGGCTTCAACCTGTTCGTCATCCAGGGGCTCACCAAGCGCGATCTGCCCTACATCGCCTGGGCGGCGCTACCCTACTTCTTCGTCATGTGCGCGGCGGTGTTACTCGTCTGGTATTTCCCGCAGATCGTCACCTGGCTCCCGGCGCGGATGACGACGTCGGTCCGCTGAGCAGGCGCGCATAGTCCGCGCAGGCGGATTCCGGCGTATGCGCCGGCGACCATCCGAGCAACTCGCGGATCCGGGCCGGTGACAGGTGGCGTCGCGGACGGTCGATCGGGCCGCCGTAACCCAGGTTCGATTCCTCGCCGGGTTCAGCGTAGCGCCAGCGCGATCCGAGCGCGTGCGCCATCGTCTCCAGTGGCCAGAGCCGGTCCATGCTGATATTCATGGGCAGGGCAGGCACTGCATCGGCTTCCAGCATGGCGACGAAGGCGTCCGCAACATCGGGCGCGTAGACCCAATCGCGCTCGACGCCGCGCGCCAGCACTGCTTCGCGTCCATCCCGCGCGAACTCCGCGAGCTGCAGATGGGGACTCAGCGTGTCGCGCAGCCCGGTGTCCCGCTCCCACGGACCGAACACGGCGTTGATGCGCCCGGCACAGACCTCGAGTCCCAGGGCCGGGGCCAGCCGCAGCACCGCCTGCTCCGCAGCCAGCTTGGTGATGCCATAGAGATTCAGCGGCCGCAATGACGCGTCCTCGAAAACCGGCCCTTGCCCTTCGAACGCCACGCCGCCGTACACCGCCGAGGAGCTCGGATAGACAAATCTTCGCGCGCCCGCCCGGGCCGCCGCCTCCAGTGCGCCTACGGTGGCCATCAGGTTCACTTCCAGGATGCGGCGCGGTTCGCGCTTTTCTCGCTCCGGTCCGGCGGTGATGGCCGCACCGTGCCACACGGCCTCGATCGCGTGCTCGCGCATCAGGCACTCCAGCGACGCCGAGTCGCAGACGTCGCCGGTGACCTCCTTCAGAATGCCCGGCAGGGACTTCCAGCCCGTGACCGCCGGGGTTGGAATCGCGTCCGCGGAAAAGGCGAGAATCTCGTGCCCGCGAGCCAGCAGCGCCGCGACGAGGTTGACGCCGACGAAGCCGCTGGCGCCCGTAACGAGAATTCTCATGCGGTGATCCTCGTCAGAGGGCTCGCGCGGCCGCGTGCCCTTCGTACACGGCCTCGAGTGCGGTGCGCGGGGCGAGACAGTCGCCCACGGCCCGCACGTCGACACCTGCTGCGCGCAGCGGGGCGCGCAGGGCATCCTCCGCGCGGTTGTACTGCGCAACCACCAGGCTGTCGAATCCGGCAAGGGTTTCGAGTTCGCCGAGCGAGGTGTCCTCAAGCGTCAGTGCGCCGCCGACGAAGCCTTTCACCGCGCGCAGCGGCACGATGCGGACCTTCTTCTCGCGCAGGCGCTTGCGTGTGGCGAGGTTGCTGTAGATCGTGGTGCGCCAGGCGAATCCGGCAACGGGCGTGAACACCGTGACCGCCAACCCGAGATCCGCGAAATGCTCGATCGCCCCTAGCGCAGCGAACTCGCCGGTAAGGTCGTGGAACGCGACGTGGCGACCGAGCGCTTCGGGTCGTTCCAGCGCCTCCTCCACTGTAAGCGCGTCGCCGCCGAGGGGAAGCGGAAATCGTTGCGGAGTGGCGCCGGTTGCGAGCAATACGACCTCGGGAGTGAGCGACGCGATGAGCGCAACATCCGCAGTCGCATCGAGTCGCATCTCCGCACCGGCGCGCGCCAGGCGCGCAAGTTGCTGCGACAGTAGGCCCAGCAGGTCGCGGCGCCCCGGCATGTGCCGGATCCAGCGCAGCTGGCC
>JBAVOG010000730.1:0-6933 GCA_049691875.1 Burkholderiales bacterium
CGACCGGGTGGCCGCGCCCGGCAAAGAAGCGGGCGTGCCGCCCGGATCCGCACGCCACGTCGAGAACCCGACCGCCGGGCGCGACCAGGTGTGCCCAGCGCGTAATCCAGGGAGCAGGTGTTTCGAGACCGTCGTGCGGATTCGCCATCGCCATCGTTGGAATTCGTCGCAACCCGCAAAACCCTAGCAGCTATCTCAAAAATGCGATTGCACTTGCAAACGAGGGGATATACAAGGGGGAATCCCGCCTTGTTCGCACGCCCGCTCTTGCATGAAGAACCTTGGCCGCTATTTCGAGATCGATTCTAGAAGCTCGATCCGGGCTGCCTGAGAAACTCGCTCTCCTCGGACGTCGAGGCCCGCCCGAGAATTTCGTTCCGGTGCGGGAAGCGCCCGAATCGCTCGATCACATCGTGGTGGCGGCAGGCATACTCCATGTAGCTGGCACTCGTGGAGCTGGGGGGAAGCTTTGCGAACAGCGCAAGCGAGCGACGCTGCATCGCGATGTCTTCCGCATGTTCGAAGGGAAGATAGGCGAATGCCCGTTCGACGGGCAGATATGCAGCATCGAATCCGCGCTCCACTATGCCGAGCGCGATCTCGAGCGCGCGCGGATCGGTCGCAAACGCGCGCCGGGTGCCGCGAAACATGTTGCGTGGAAACTGGTCGAACACGATCACCAGCGCCAGTGCCGCAAGCGGCGTGCGCGTCCAGGGGGCAAGCCGACCCGCTGCGGCAGCGTCGAGCAGCGCGGAGAACCGTTCGCGAATCGCGGCGTCGAACGCCACCGACTTCTTGAACCATGCCTTGCGCGGCACGCCTCGCTCGGGCGAGCCCGGCGCGCCGAACCAGAATTCAATGATCTCGCGCCAGTGGGGTAGACTGGGAGTCATGCTCGTCAGTCCACGATTGTCTGGGACTGCTCGCGCAAGTACTGCTGCAGGTAGTAGTAGGAACCGATCCCCTTGCCCGTGGAGCCCGATCCCTTCCATCCGCCGAACGGCTGGAAGCCCGGCCATGCTCCGGTGGTCGCGCCCTGCGGCCGGTTCGAGTACGTGACGCCGGCCTCGATCCGATCGAGGAATCGCGGAATCTCGTCCTTGGCCCCGTAGAACCCGGCAGTGAGCCCGTATGCCGAGTCGTTCGCCCGGTCGATCGCCTCGTCTAGCGTGTCCACCGCGCCGACGAGCACCAGCGGAATGAACTTTTCCTCGCGCCACAGGCGGAAGTCGAATGGCGCCGTTCCGACCGTGGGCGCGCAGTAGTAGCCCTTCGCCAGATCACCGTCCTTCAGTTGCTCCCCGCCGACGACGATCTCACCGTGCTCCGCAAGATTTTCCACGCACTTCGCGAAGCGCGCGTACGCCGCCTGGTTGATCACCGGCCCCATCCAGTTTTCCTTCAGTGTGGGATCGCCGATGCGAATCGTGCGCGTCTGTTCGGCAAGACGCGCAAGCAAGGCATCCGCGACCGTGCGCTCGACGAAGACGCGCGACGCGGCGGAACATTTCTGACCCTGCAACCCGAATGCCGAGCGGACGATGCCCGCCGCCGCGCGCTCGAGATCGGCATGGCGGCTCACGACGACGGCGTTCTTCCCCCCCATCTCGACGATGCACGGCCGCGGGTACGCGCCTCCGGCAATCGAGCGGTAGATGCTCATTCCGACTTCGTGCGAGCCTGTGAACGTCACGCCGCTCACGTGCGGATGCTGAACGAGGGCATCGCCCACGGTTGCCCCTGCACCGGAAATGGCGTTGCACACACCGGGCGGCAACCCCGCATCGTGGAGGACTTCGGCAAGCAACCAGCCCGCCAACGCCGTGTCGCTGGCCGTCTTGAACACCACGGTATTGCCGGCCACAAGTGCCGCACCGATCGGTCCGCCGGCGAGCGCGAACGGGAAGTTGAACGGCGCGATCACCGCCCACACGCCGTGCGGTTTCAGCACGGTTCGATTGCGGCTGACAAAACCTTTCAGCGGATCGTTCGGCAGGACGCGCGCAAATCCACCGTTCTCCTCCATCTGGTCGCAGTACCAGTACAGGAGATCGGCGGTCTCCTGCACCTCGCCGAGCGCCTCCATCCGGTTCTTGCCCACCTCCACGGCGAGCGCCGCTCCGATCTCGTACACGCGTTCCTCGATCAGCTGCCCGGCGCGCCGAAGCAGTTTCACCCGCTCCCGCCAGGGCGTGGCCGCCCACCCGGGATACGCTCTCCGGGCGGCGGTCACGGCGGCATCCACCTGCGCACGACTGGCATGCTGGAAAGTTCCGACGGACCACTCGCGATTGATCGGGCTCCGGACCTCGAACTTCTCCTCGGCAAGCGCTTCACGGCCGCCAATCCACATTGCCCGTTCGGTGCCGAGCCTGGTTTTCGCCTCGGCAAGTGCCGTCTCGAAGCGCCGGTGCAGCTCCGGAGGCGGATCGAACATCGTCGAGTACGTGAGCTTGAATGCGGTCGGTTCGCTCATGATCGCTCCACGGCGGGACCCGCTCGCGGAGCGTCGGCATTTCGACGCCAGACAAGCAGGCGATTATTGGCCGGCATCGCATTGTCCTCGATCAGCGCGAAGCCGGCGGCGCTTGCGCGCGCGTCGACCGCCTCGAAGTCTCGGATACCCATATGCGCAACGCGGGCGCGCAGCCCCGCGTCAAAGCGTGCGTTGCTCTCGGACGTGAAGCGGCCTCCATAGTTGAACGGTCCGTAGAGAAAGAACAGTCCGCCCGGGCGCAGCGCGGCGGCCGACCGCGTGATCATCAGTTCGACTTCCGGCCAGCTCATGATGTGTGCGGTGTTCGCAGAGAAGACGGCGTCGAATGCCCAGCGCGGCCAATTCTCGGCATTGACATCGAGCTCGATTGCAGCGCCGGTATTTGGCAGGGCCGCCTCTTCAATCCAATCGCCGATGTCCCGCAAATTCTCGACGCGATCACTGGCCTGCCAGGACACATGCGGCAGCGCGTCGGCGAAGTAGACCGCGTGCTGACCATTGCCACTGCCGATCTCGAGCACGCTGCAGGTTCCGGTCAGCCATCGCCGCAGGACGGCGAGGATCGGGCCACGATTGCGTTCGGACGCTTCCGAATACGACTTCATGGCCGCGGCTCACCGCTCGGGACGCCGTATGCCCGGCTGCATCGCCTATTCACCGCGCGTCGCGTGCCAGGGCCACTCGCGCTTGCCCGTGCGCACCGTTCCGGTGATCCTGTTCCCATCGATGCGGCCCGCGAACTGCAATGGACCGCTTGCGGCCGGGACGTCGAAGCGGATTTCCGTTCCGCGCAGCGTCGGCTTCGAGACGGTTACGCGTTCCTCGCCCAGCACCATTTCACCCTCGATCGCCTGGAAGTTCTGCCCGACGGACAGCTCGGCCTTCCCGTTCGGCAGGCTTCCGCTTTCGACGTGCCACTCACCTCGCGCGGTGGCGGGGATGATCCAAAGCATCAACTTGCTGGTCCCGCCCCGGCCGTCGTTCTTCTGCGGCGCGTAAAAGCTTTCCACCTGGTCCGGCCGCCAGCTCTCCATGTCGAAGTCGTGGGCGACGAGCCGTGCGCCGGGCTTGAGCTCTGCCAGCAGTTTTTCGCGCAGCTTGCGATTCACGTCCGGCAGCAAATAGACCGTGATCACGGTAGCGCCCGAAAGGTCGACCGCGAACAGGTCGCCCTCGATGAAGGTCACGCGATCGGCCACGCCCTGCGCGCTGGCATTCTGCCTGCTCAATTTCACGAGCTTCGGATCGTATTCGACTCCCATCGCCCGCGCCCCATATCCCTTCGCCGCCGCGATCGGGATCCGTCCGTCGCCGGACCCCAGATCGACCACATAATCCTTGGCCGTCACGCCGGCGAGCGCGAGCATGCGCTCGACGACCATCGGCGGTGTGGTGACGAACGGCGAGCTGGTGTCGATTTGCGCGCTCGCACCGGTCGCGATGATCGACAGTGCGACGGATAGTGCGGCAGCTGGAAGGATGTGCGGCAGGCGGATCGGCATGAAAGGCTCGCGGTTCGACCGGGAGTTTTATCTTACCCGAGCGGCGCTCGCTTTTCGCGCACACCCCGAAATCGGTGGTACCCACCCGTGTCCGGCGCGTCGGCGTGCCGCCGCGCTGACTCCTCGCTTGCTCATCGCTCACACTCATCGCTTACTCACTCATCGCTTACTATTGGGGCTGCACTCCCCTTGCGCCCCGGTAGCTCAGTGGATAGAGCAGCCCCCTCCTAAGGGGCAGGTCGGACGTTCGATTCGTCTCCGGGGCGCCATCGTCACCTTTCTGAAATCTATCTCGAAATTGAGGCTGAGGTTCTTCAAAAAAGAACGAGCGTACGAACAAGGGGGACGGAGGGGGAAAGGAAGGGGCCCCCTCACCCCTTCCCGCCCCTTGTATATCCCCGAACGAACAAGGGGCGCGCCCCTTGTATATCCCCTCGTTTGCGAGTGCACGCGCATTCTGAATTTGGTTCTAGTTGACCGCAACGTCGTGACACGACGATGGTGCACGTGACGATGCAACCTCTCACCCCGGCAGCGGCAGCGGGCCGCATGCGCTCCTGAGACGCCCATGGCGAGCGTGCTGCTGCGCGGCGTGACCAAGAAGTTCGGATCCCTGCCCGTGCTGCGCGACATCGATCTCGAGATCGCCGACGGAGAGCTGGTGGTGCTGGTGGGTCCATCGGGTTGCGGCAAGTCCACCCTGCTCCGCGTGATCGCCGGTCTGGAGGAGCTCACGTACGGGTCGATCGAAATCGGCGGACGCCGTGTGGACACTCTGCCGCCCCAGGAGCGATCGGTGGCGATGATGTTTCAGTCGTATGCGCTGTACCCGCACATGACGGCGTACCAGAACATGGCTTTCGGGCTCGCGCGCGCGCGCTACGATCGAGCGGAGATCGCCCGCCGCGTGCAGCATGCCGCGGATAGGCTGCAGATCGGCTTACTCCTCGAGAGGAAACCGGCCGAGCTATCCGGGGGCCAGCGCCAGCGGGTCGCGCTCGGCCGCGCGATCGTCCGGGAACCCGCCGCGTTCCTGCTCGACGAGCCGCTCTCCAATCTGGACGCCGGGTTGCGCGCCCGGACCCGGCTCGAGCTGGCCAAGCTGCATCGCGAACTCGGCGCGACGATGCTCTACGTTACGCACGATCAGCTGGAAGCGATGACGCTGGGAGAGCGGCTCGTGGTGCTGCGCGACGGTCGCATCGAGCAGGCTGGCGCGCCGCTCGAGATCTACCGGCGTCCACGCAATCTCTTCGTGGCCGGATTCATCGGCTCGCCGGGAATGAATCTCCTGGCCGCGACGGTCATCGCCGCCGACTCCGGGGAGGTCCTGTGCGAGCTCGATGGCGGCGGGGTTGTGCGGGCTGCCGTGAACGGGTCCCGCCTGCGCCTCGACGAGCACGCGACCGTCGGCATACGACCCGAGCATCTCGTTCCAACGTGCGACCGCGAGGCGCCACTGGGCGGAATCGTCACCGTGGCGGAAACAGTGGGTGAAGCATCCTTTGCCTACCTGGAGGTCGCAGGCGCACGCGACGGGCTGGTTGTCGCGCGTCTGGATGCCGATTCGCCGATTCGTGCCGGCGCCGTGCTGCGTCTCCACTCTCCGGCGGACCGTGTGCACGTATTCGACGCCGCCGGCGAAGCGCTGGAGCGCTCCGGAAGCTCGGGACCATGAACGAATTCCTGCGCATCGTCGTCGCCGCAATCGCCCTTGCTGCCGGAATCAGCGCGCAAGCCGCGACGATCACCATCTCCTGCGGCGCAGTGGGCCGCGAGCTCGAGATCTGCCGCGCGGGCGCGGAGGACTGGGCGGCGCGCACCGGCAACACGGTCAAGCTGGTTTCGACGCCCAACTCGAGCTCGGAGCGCCTGGCGCTCTACCAGCAGCTGCTGGGCGCGCGCGCGCCCGAGCTTGACGTCCTGCAGATCGACGTCGTGTGGCCCGGCATTCTCGCCGCCCACCTGGTCGACCTTTCGGCGGCTGCCACGGATGTTCGCGCCGACTTCTTCCCGCAGCTCGTTCGCAACGACACGATCGGCGAACGATTGGTGGCGCTCCCCTGGTTCGTCGATGTCGGTCTCCTCTACTACCGACGCGATCTGCTCGATCGCCACGGTGTTCCGGT
The DNA here is from genome assembly GCA_049691875.1 of Burkholderiales bacterium. Taxonomy (GTDB): domain Bacteria; phylum Pseudomonadota; class Gammaproteobacteria; order Burkholderiales; family SG8-39; genus JAABRB01. The sequence goes on from JBAVOG010000730.1 coordinate 6,129, forward strand.
TCCCCGCACGTGGACCGAGCTGACCGACGTCGCGAAGCGAGTTCAGCAGGCCGAGCGCGCCCGCGGCGCATCCCGCATGTGGGGATTCGTTTGGCAAGGACGCTCGTACGAGGGCCTGACGTGCGACGCGCTCGAATGGCTGGCGAGCCAGGGCGGCGGAACGATCGTGGATCCGACCGGCCGGATCACGGTGAACAATCCCCGCGCGGCGTCGGCAGTCACTCTTGCAGCGAGCTGGGTGCGCCACATCAGCCCTGAAGGCGTACTCAACTACACCGAGGAGGAGTCGCGCGGCATCTTCCAGAGCGGCCTGGCGGTGTTCATGCGCAACTGGCCGTATGCGTGGAACCTCCTGCAGAGTCCCGACAGCCTGGTGCGCGGCAAGGTGGGAATCGCAAGGCTTCCCGCGGCCGACGACCAGCCTCACGCCGCCGCCCTGGGCGGCTGGCAGCTCGCCGTCTCGCGCTATTCGCAACATCGCGAACTCGCGACATCGCTCGTCCTCCATCTCGTCAGCCGCGCCGAGCAGAAGCGACGCGCACTGGTCGGCGGATACCATCCCACGATTCCAGCGCTCTACGACGACGCGGACCTGCTCGCCGCGAGCCCGCTCTTCGCCGCACTGCGCGCCGCGCTCGATGATGCCGTGGCCCGTCCCTCCGCGGCGGTGGGGGCAGACTACAACCGCGTGAGCTACGCGTTCGCAAATGCCGTGCATACGGTGCTCGCCGGCCAGAGCGATGCCGAATCGAGCCTGCGCGCGCTCGAGCGCCAGCTCCGGCGGCTGAAGCGGCGGGGCCACTGG
>JBAVOG010000731.1:0-4795 GCA_049691875.1 Burkholderiales bacterium
CGGCGTCGCGCCCCCGTTCCCGCGCGCGTTCACGTCCGCATTGCGCTCGAGCAGCACCTTGATCATCACGACCTGGCCGCGCCCGGCGGCGATGTGCAACCCGGTGTCGCCATCCGGTGCGCGCGCGTTCGGATCGCCGCCCGCCCTGAGCAGCTTCTCGACCGCCCCGGCATCGCCGGCGGTAACGGCTTCGATGACCCCGGCCGTGGATTGCGCCTCGGCCGGCTCGGGAAATGCAATTTGGAGTACCGCAGACTGAGCGAACGCGATCGCCGCAGCCAGCACGAACGTTGGGAATCTCATTCGACTTTCGCTCATCGCGTCCGGTGTGGAACGCGGGTGACTGAATTGGAGCCGGTCTTTTACCACGAATGACGGCGGAATGAGCGGCATGCGCGCACCGCAGCGCTTGCCCGGCGCCCGGGCGTCCTCTACTCTACGGAACGCGCGCATTCTGCGCGGGCCGAAAGGGGAGAACTACATGGCAACCGATCCCTACGCAGCACCCAGGGCACCTGTCGCCGATACGCCGGGCGCGCCGTTCGAAGGCAACTTCGTTCCGGACGGCCAGTCCGTGCCGGCAAGCAACGGCTGGTCCTGGATCGTCTCGGGCTGGGGCCTGTTCAAGCAGCAGCCGGGGATGTGGATCCTCGTGGTGATCATCATGATCGCGCTGATGGTCGTGCTCGGCCTCATTCCGCTCGTCAATCTCCTCGTGGCGTTGATCGGGCCGGTCTTCATCGGGGGATTGATGATCGGCTGTCGCGCGATCGACGAGGGAGGCGCGCTCGAGATCGGGCACATCTTCGCCGGCTTTCGCGAGCACACCGGGAAACTCATCCTGGTGGGCCTCTTCAATATCGGTGCGTGGCTGCTGGTGATGCTGGTCATCTTTCTGCTCGTCGGAGGCAGCGCATTCGCCTTGCGGACGGCAGGAGCCGACCACGCCGCCGGCGCGGCCAGCACTGCGCTGGCGGGGCTGATCGGACTCGCGCTCGGCATCCCGATCTACATGGCGATCTGGTTCGCCCCGGCGCTGATCACGCTGAACGGGATGGACGTGGGCGCCGCGCTGAAGGCAAGCTTCTTCGGCTGCCTCAAGAACATCATGCCTTTCCTGGTGTACGGCATCGTGGGATTCGTGCTGGCGATCGTGGCGTCGATACCGGTCATGCTCGGATGGCTGGTGCTCGGACCCGTGTTCATCGCCTCGGTGTATACCGGCTACCGCGACATCTTCTACGCGCAGTAGCGCGGTTCTCTCGTCACCATAGGGCCGCTTGCTCGACACCGCGCGCCGCATCGCCACTCCGGAGGGCATCGAGCTCACGCTCAGGCTGGCCGGACCCGTGCCGCGCGCGCTGGCGTGGCTCATCGATTTCGCGATCCGGGTGGGCGTGCTGCTGCTCCTTGCGATCGCGGTCGGGCCACTCGGAAAAGTTGGGCAGGCGGCATTCCTGCTCGCGTGGTTCCTGCTCGAGTGGCTGTTTCCGGCATGGTGCGAGGTGTACTGGAGCGGCCAGACGCCGGGCAAGAAGGCGCTCGGCATCGCCGTGCTGAACGACGACGGCACCCCGGTGCGCTGGCCGGCGGCGCTTGCGCGCAACCTGCTGCGCGCCGTCGACTTTCTCCCGTTCTTCTATGGATTCGGGCTGGCGACGATGCTCGTCAACCGCGATTTCAAACGGCTCGGTGACCTTGCCGCGAACACCCTGGTGGTCTATCGCGACGCTGCGCCGCGCGGCTCGGCGGTGCCTCCGGCCATGCCGCTCGCGCCGCCGTTTCCACTGACGGTCGCCGAGCAACGCGCCGTGCTCGAATTCGCCGAGCGCTCGACCGGACTCACGCCAGAGCGCGCCGAAGAGCTCGCGGAGCTCGCGCAGCCGCTGGTCGGCGGAGGTCTCGACGCCGCGGGACGACTCGTGCGCATGGCCAATTTTCTCGTGGGGCGCCGGTGAGGCAGGCTGCGTTCGAAGCGCGCTACGCGCAGGACTGGGCGAGCTTCACCCAGTGGCTGGACCGGCGGGAAGGCCCGCAGCGCCGCGGCACCCGTCAAGGCGCACGAGGAAGTCCCGGGGATGCAGAGCCCGCGCCACTGCCCGACGCGGAGATTCCGCGTGCTTACCGGCGACTGTGTCAGCACCTCGCACTTGCCCGCGATCGCGCGTACAGCCCGGAGCTGGTCGACCGGCTGAATCACCTCGCATTGCGCGGACATCACCTCCTCTATGGCGCCCACAGCCATCGGCGCAACCGCATCGCGCGATTCTTTCTCGAGGACTTCCCCCGCCGGGTGCGCGCCGAATGGCCGCTGGTGACGATCGCCGCGGCACTTTTCTTCGGACCACTGTTCGTAATCAGCGCGCTGTTGCAGGCGTACCCCGATTTCGTCTACTACCTGCTTTCGCCACGCGCGGTCGGACGCATCGAGGAGATGTACGACCCCGCAAACCCGCGGCTCGGCATGCGCGCCGCCGACACGGACGTGATGATGTTCGCGTACTACATCTGGAACAACGTGCGAATCGGGTTCCAGTGCTTCGCGACCGGCCTGCTGTTCGGCCTGGGCACCGTTTTCTATCTCGTGTCGAACGGCGTGCAGATCGGCGCGATCGCCGGCCATCTCACGCAGTCCGGCTTCGGCACGCCGTTCTGGTCGTTCGTGTCCGGTCACAGCGCCATGGAGCTCACGGCGATCGCGATCTCCGGGGCGTCCGGTCTCAAGCTCGGCGCGGCGCTGATCGCGCCCGGCAACATGACGCGCCGGGCCGCGCTCGTCGGCGCCGCGCACGGCGCGATACGTCTGGTTTACGGTGCGGCGACGATGTTTCTGATCGCCGCATTCATCGAGGCGTTCTGGTCGCCGCTCACCCTCTTCCCGCCCGCGACGAAGTACGCGGTCGGCGCGATCATGTGGGCGTTCGTTCTCACCTATTTCCTGTTCGTGGGGCGCCGCCGTGGAGCTTGAGCGCGTCGGCGTGGCGCTGCGCCCGCGGCAGCCGTGGGAAGCGGTCGACCTCGGGTTCGTCATGACGCGGCAGTGGGGCGCGGCGATCTACGCCGCGTTTGTTGCGGTCTTCGTGCCGGTCGCCGTCGCGTTGCACCTGGTTTTCGAGGAGCGTCTCTGGCTCGCCGCACTGCTCACATGGTGGCTCAAGCCGCTGTTCGACCGCATCGCGCTGCACGTCGTGAGCCGCGCGGTGTTCGGCGAGGTTCCGAACGTGCGCTCGACGCTCGCGGCGGCGCGCGACATCTTCTCCCCTGGCCTGCTCGCGAGCCTGACCGTGCATCGTTTCAATCTCGCCCGCACGCTCATCCTGCCGGTCTGGCAGCTCGAGAAAAGCCGCGGGCGCGCCGCGCGGGAGCGCCGCGCGATCCTGGGACGCCGGATGCGCGGGCACGCGGTGGGTCTCACCTTCGTCTGCATGAATTTCGAGATCGTCGTGATGTTCTCGCTCGCCGCGCTGGGCGCCCTGCTCCTCCCGGCGTCCGGCGAGGCGGGCGTCGACATGCTCGCCTGGTGGCGGGACGGGACGTCGGGCTGGTCGATCGCCGACAGCATTGGCTACCTCATTGCGATTGCGGTGATCGAGCCGCTGTACGTTGCCGCCGGATTCGCGCTTTACCTCAACCGGCGCGCGATCCTGGAAGGCTGGGACCTCGAGCTCGCGCTGCGCCGGCTCGCGCAACATCACTCCCGCCCCTCCGCGCGGGCGTTCGCACCACTCGCGTGCCTCGCCCTGGCGGTGGCGCTCGCGTGCGGCGCCGGCGACGTGCGGGCGCAACGCGCGCAACCTCCTGAAGCGGCACGTCAGCAGATCGTCGAGGTGCTCAAGGATCCCGAATTCCAGGAGTGGCGCGACACGCTGCGCTGGCGTTACCGGTCGGAGGCACAGCGCGCGAAGGAGGATGCCGGCGAGTCGACTTTCTGGGCGAATCTCGGCACGTTGCTGGGGCAGCTGGCCGAGTTCGGCATGTGGCTGCTCGCCGGCGCGGCAGTCGTGGTCGTACTGCTCGGCGTGCGACGTTATCTTCCGCAGTGGCTCGAGCATCGCGATGACCGCTACCGGCCACCCGATGCCCTGTTCGGGCTGAATGTCACGCCCGAATCGCTGCCCGACGATCCGTCCGGCGCGGCGCTCGACCTGATCATGCGAGGCAGGCTGCGCGAGGCGCTCTCGCTCCTCTACCGCGGCGCGCTCGTTGCGCTGGTCCATGTTCACGGCGTCGAGCTCACCGAGGCGCACACCGAAGGCGACTGCATGCGGGCCGCACGCGCGGCGCTGCCCCGCGAAGCCGCACAGTACTTCGAGCGTCTGGTCGGCGTCTGGCTGGCTGCCGCCTATGCGGGGCGGCTGCCGTCGGCCGAGGACGCTGCGGATCTCGCGCGCGACTGGGCCGTGCACTTCAGTAACGCACGCACTCACGCCGGCGGTTCCCTTGCACCCGCGGCGGCCAGATGAGCCGCGAAGGTCTCTGGTCGATCGCCATCACAGCCGTGATCGGGCTCGGCGCGATCTGGTTCCTGCTCAATTTCGATCTGGCTCCGGCGCACGAGTGGGTGGGCATGTCCGGCGAAGCACGCCGCAATCCCTATCTTGCCCTGGAGCGGCTCGCCGAACGCATGGGCATGCCGGCGCACGAGGTACGCTCGCTGGCCGAGCTCGGAGCGCTTCCACCGCGTGGCGTGCTGCTGTTGCCACAGCCGCGTGGTGACCTGGCACGACGCGAACGAGCGCGCCTGCTCGAGTGGGCGGCGAACGGCGGACATCTCGTCATCGAGGCCGAACCGGTG
>JBAVOG010000732.1:0-7159 GCA_049691875.1 Burkholderiales bacterium
CACCACCCCGTCCGCTGCGCGTCCACCCCTCCTCGGAGAGGAGGGGAAAATGCTTTAAGCGCCCGCCGTGCCAGCCTCAGCGCGCAGGGTTCTTCTGCATCCGCGCAAACGCCTGCTTGAGCCCGCCGGCTGCGCGGGAGATCGCATGATGCGCGGCAGCGATTGCGCCGCCCATCGTGACAAACCCGTGGATCATTCCTTCGAAGCACTCGTACGTGACCGGCACGCCGGCCGCGTGCAGACGGTCCGCGTATTCCTTTCCCTCGTCGAGCAGCGGATCGAATCCGGCCGTGATGACATAGGCGGGCGCGACCCCGGCGAAGTCACGCGCGCGCAGCGGCGAGGCCCGCCAGTCGGCCGCGTCGTCCTGTCCACGCAGGTAGTTTCGGGTGAACCAAATGATCGCTTCGCGCGTGAGCATGTAGCCTTCGGCGAATTTCAGGTGCGATCCCCGATCCACCGACATGTCGGTAGCGGGATAGATGAGCACCTGCATGGCGAGCGGCGGCCCGCCGGCGTCGCGCAGGGTGAGCGCAACCACTGCGGCGAGGTTTCCGCCCGAGCTGTCGCCTCCCACGGCGACCCGGGTGGAATCGAGGCCGAGCGTGTCGCCCATTCGGCCGATCCAGTGGGTCGCCGCGATCGCGTCCTCCACGGCTGCCGGAAACTTGTGCTCCGGCGCGAGTCGGTAGTCGACCGACGCGACGGCGCAACGAGCGAGATTGGCAAACTCGCGGCAGATGACATCGTGGGTGTCGAGGTCGCCGATCGTCCAGCCGCCGCCATGGAAATAGACGAGCACCGGGAGGCGCTCGTCGGCTTCGGCACCCAACGCCCGGTACAGCCGCACCGGGATCGGCCCCGCCGGCCCGCTCGCCTCGAGGTTCTCGACTTTTGCCACCTCGGGCGGCGGTGGAGTCAGCGCGCCGCGCGTCTCCCGGTAGAGCTTCCGCGCGGCCGGAGCGCCGATTTGCGAATACGGCGGCAGGTTGGCGCGCGTGGCACGTTCGAGGACCGCCGCGGCTTGGGGGTCGAGCGTCATGCGGTCCGGACCGTGAGCACGCGCCGCCGGAGCATGAGCCAGATCACCGCGAATCCTACGGCCGCGATGAACGGGATCGCGAGGTAGTTCAGCGTGCTCCAGCCGCTCGCCTCGAGCACCAGTCCCGACGCGAACGAGGAAGTGGCCATGATGATGAACATGGCCAGATCGTTCGCGCCCTGCGCCTTGGCACGCTCCTCCGGCTGATAGGTCTCGGTGATCAACGTCGTGCCACCGATGAAGAGAAAATTCCAACCGATCCCGAGCAGCACCAGCGAGAACCAGAAGTTCGCGACGTCCACGCCGGCGAGCGCGATCGCGACGCACACGAAGTTGAGCGCGACGCCGACCATCATGATGTTGAGCACGCCGAAGCGCTTGATCAGATTGCCGGTGAAGAACGAAGGCGCGAACATGCCGATCACGTGCCAGGAGATCACCGTGGCGGCGGCGCTGTAGGGATGGCCGCACACGCCCATCGCGAGCGGCGTGGCGGTCATGAGGAGATTCATGATGCCGTAGCCGAATCCGGCCGCGAGCACCGCGACGATGTAGGCCGGCTGCATCATGATCTGCAGCAGCGGGCGCCCGCCCTCGTGAGCCTCCCTCTCGCTCGGAGGAGGAATCCTGAGCTGGCTCTGCACGAGCAGCACCAGGACGAGCACGCCGATGAGCGCGAGATAGGCGCCGAGATACGCGGTCGGCAGCAGATCCATCGTGTAGCGACTCGAGGTCGGCCCGAGGATTCCGCCGACCAGTCCGCCGGCGACCACGAGCGAGATCGCCCTGCTGCGGAATTCGATCGGGCCGGTTTCCGCCGCGGCAAAGCGATAGTACTGGCCGAAGGCGTTGTAGACGCCGAACACGACCGTGCCCGCGCAGAAGAGCCAGAAGTGCCCGATATAGATCGCCGTGGAGCATATGAGCGCGCCAAGGATGCCGACGCAGGTGCCGAACATGAACCCCGCCCGGCGGCCGATGCGCTTCATCAGCAGCGAGGCGAAAAACGTGGTGAGCGCGGCGCCGATCACCCAACCCGTGACCGGCAGCGTGGCGAGACGCTTGTCGGGGGCAATCGCATAGCCCACCAGGCCGTTCAGCGCGATCAGCGTGGAATTGTTCGTGAAGAGCAGCGCCTGGCAGGTGGCCAGGACGAGAACATTGCGTTTGGCGAGTTCCATGAGGCCCGGGAGAAAAAAAGCCGGCGCAACACGCGTCGGCTCGGCCGATTATAAAAGATTGGAACGCAACTCATTATCCGGGGCGGCTGGGCGCTACCCAGGCGGCGATCATTTGCCGATGACCTTGCCGTAGATGAACAGCAGGATGAATGCGCCGAGGACCGCGCCGACGAACCCCGCGGGCTCACCGACCTTGTATAGTCCGAGCGCCTGGCCCGCGTAGGTCGCAAGAACCGCGCCGCCGCACCCAAACAGCGTGGTCATGAACCAACCCATCACCAGCTTGCCGGGCATGGCGAGGCGCGCGATCAACCCTACGATGAAACCCACTAGGATGGTCCAGATGAGACCCGACATGGTCGCCTCCCCGCCCTGGAAAGACGCCAAGTCTACGGTAGTCCGGCCGGAAACGTGGCGAATCGCTTGCGGCGCCGCTATGGCGCGACGCAACCCCATTTGCGGATCGACGTGCGGCTCAGATGATCTGGCGCTTGCCGCGGGCCCGCGCTTCGAGGGCCTCGATGATGGTGCGGACGCCGTCGAGATTGGGGTTGACCGCCAGCGCCCGGCGAAAGTATTCGAGCGCCTTGTCGAACTCTTCGAGATGCAGGTAGATCTGCCCGTATCCGGCCAGCACGCCGAAGTGATTCGGATTGCGCCGCACCACTTCGGCGCAGTCCGCGAGCGAGTGCTGGTAGTCGCCGACGAGGAAGTAGACGGTCGCGCGCTTGTTCCAGCCCTCGGCGAAATCGGGCTTGAGCTCGATGACCCGCGTGAACGTCGCTATCGCCGCCGAGGATTCGCCCGACTGCATTTCCGCGACCCCTTGCGCGAAGAGCGCGTCCACCTCGGGATCGCCGGAACGGCTCCAGACTGCCCAGATGGCCTGTTCGGCGAGCGCCCGCACGGCCGGCTCCTCGTCGCGCAGGCGCTCCAGCAAAGCCGGCACATCCGCCATGCGACCCTCATTGCCCAGGACGATCACCGCCTGCGCGCGCCTCTCGGGCTGCGGGCTCGTCAGTGCACCGAGCGCGTCGAGCCGCTCCGATGGCTGGGCCAACGCGGGGCCCAGCAGGCCGAAGACCCCGATAAATATGGAGAAATACCACAGGAAACGGTGCATTCTGATGGTCCGGATCTTCAAACAGGAGCTGGAAAAGACGCGGGAATGCCGTACGTGCGGGAACTGTTTACCCTCCCGTACACGGCATCTCGTCATCCGACCGCCCTGCCATTCCGTATTGCCTACCGCATCGATTACCCAGTGTACTGCGCAGGGTCCATGCACGAACAGGAGGCTTCCATGCCCTTTCCCAAGTCACGAATCCGCAACATCGCGTTCGGCATCATTCTCGGATTGTCCGCCGGCGGCATCGCGCTGCCGGCGAACGCAGCCGGCGAGGACACCGCACCCACGGTCCAGAAACCGGCCGATCCCGACTATCTCGCCGGCAAGAAGGCCATCGAAGCCGGAAACTGGGATGCCGCAATCGAAGCCTTCACGCGCGCAGCCGCCCGTGACAAGAACAATCCGGACATCCAGAACTACCTCGGGTACTCGTACCGCAAGGCGGGCAATCTCGACACCGCGTTCAAGTTCTACACCGTCGCGCTGAAACTCGCGCCGGAACACCGCGGTGCGCACGAATACATCGGCGAGGCATACCTGATGAAGGGCGATCTCAAGATGGCCCAGCAGCACCTCGCGGCGCTCGACCGCATCTGCACTTTCGGCTGCGAGGAGTATCGCGAGCTCAAGAAGGCCGTTGCGGAGTACGAACAGAAGAAAGCGAAGTAACAAGAACCCGCAGTTCACGAGCGGGAGGAACCCGGCTGGTTTCCTCCCGTTCCCCTCCTTCCCGCTAACGGCAAACCCGCGGATTCCCTCGACCGCCGGTGTGCTACGCTTGCGGCGCGTTGCGGAAGCTGCTTTCCCGCAATTACATAAGGGAAATTCATCGTCTCCGCGCGCCGACCGTGCGCCGGACCGCGGGCGATGGCTCATCACACGTCGCAGCGCTGCTGGGAGACCGGGCGCTGCGCGCCGCGCAACCATAGCTCCCTCGAGGAGGGTTCGTGAACCTCGTTCGCACGCTCATCGTTCTCGCGTCGTTCAGCATGTTCCAGCTTCCGGTCTTCGCCCAGTCCCAGGTTCTCCGGGTGTCCGCGATTCCCGACGAATCGCCCACCGAGCTCCTGCGCAAGTTCAAGCCACTCGGTGCGTACCTCGAGCGCGAAACCGGCATGAAGGTCCAGTGGACCCCGGTCAACGACTATGCCGCGGTGGTCGAGGGACTCGCCGCAAACAAGATCGATCTGGCGTGGCTGGGCGGATTCACGTTCGTCCAGGTCCGCATCAAGACCGGAAACGCCATCCCCATTGCGCAGCGCGTGGAGGACGAGAAATTCACGTCAAAATTCATCGTCCCGGTGAACAGCACGGCAGTCAAGCTCACCGATCTCAAGGGCAAGACCTTCGTGTTCGGCTCCCCGTCCTCGACCTCGGGCCACCTCATGCCGCGCTACTTCCTGATCCAGGACGGCATCGATCCGGAAAAGGACTTCACGCGTGTTGCGTTTTCGGGTGCGCACGACGCCACCGTTGCCTTTGTCGCCTCGGGGCGCGCCGATGCGGGCGTCCTGAACGCGTCCGTATGGGAAAAGCTGGTCGAGAAAGGCGACGCGAACGCGAAGGCAGTCAAGGTGCTGGCTACGACACCTCCCTACTTCGATTACAACTGGACGGTGCGCGGCAATCTCGATCCGGCGATCGTGAAGAAGCTGACCAACGCATTCCTGAAGTTGGATCCGGCGAATCCCGCCGACAAGGAGATCCTCACGCTGCAGCGCGCGAGCAAGTTCGTCCCGACGCGGCCCGAGAACTACAAGGGGATCGAGGAAGCGGCGAAATCGGCCGGTCTCCTGAAGTAGTCACTGCGCCGGAAGCGCGGTCACGTGCAGATCTCGCTCGATCGGGTCGGGCTCACGCTCCCTGGCGCGCATCGCGCACTGGAGCGCATCACGTTGGCTGTTGCGCACGGCGAGCGCGTGGCGGTCATCGGGCCGTCGGGCGCGGGCAAGACGAGCCTGCTCCGCGTCATTGGCACGGCGCTGCGTCCGAGCGATGGCAGCGTGCGCGTCGGAGAACGTGATCCATGGATGCTGTCGAGCAGTGAACTGCGCCAGCTGCGGGCATGCATCGGCACCGTTCACCAGTCGCCCCCGCTGCCGCCCCGTCAGCGCGTCGTGACTGCGGTGCTTGCGGGGCGGCTCGGCGCGTGGGGCTTCTGGAAGGGGCTCGGATCGCTGGTCCACCCTGCGGACATTGCCGGTGCGCGCGCGGCGCTTGCGCGCACCGATCTCTCCGATCGCACATTCGACCGTTGCGATCGCCTCTCCGGCGGCCAGCTGCAGCGGGTCGGCGTCGCGCGAGTTCTGTATCAGCAACCCGAATTGGTCATCGCCGATGAGCCGGTGTCGGCGCTCGATCCCCAGCTCGCCGACGAGATGGTGGGCGAGCTTGCGCGCGATGCCCAGGCCCGTAGCGCCACGCTGATCGCGAGCCTGCACGCCGTCGATCTCGCGCTGCACTGGTTTCCACGCATCGTCGGCCTGCGCGCGGGGCGAGTGGCGTTCGATCTTCCGCCAGTGCGGGTCACCGACGCCATGCTGCGCGAGCTGTACGGCGGCGAATCGGCGGAGCCGCCGACACAGGACAACCGGCCGGTGGATCTCGCCACGCCCGGTGTGCGGCGCGCGGCACGCGTGCTGACCGCGCGACAGCCGCTGTGTCGGTGATCCAACTGCGACCAACCACCCCCCGCCCTTCGGGCGGATCCCTCCTTGGAAAGGAGGGGATGATTTTTTCCCCTCCTCGTCGAGGAGGGGTGGACGCGAAGCGGACGGGGTGGTCGCAGCGTTGATCGAAGCCCAAACCACCCCCCGCCCTGCGGGCGGACCCCGCCTCGAGAAGGAGGGGAAAAGAAGAACTCGACCATGACAACGCTGACCGCCGAACGTGACCAGGCATTCGCGCCACGGCTGGCGCTGACCGTCCTCGCGGTCGTGCTCCTGTGGCCCGGGTTGAAGCTCGCGGAATTCAATCCCACCAACCTGTTCACGCCGCAAAGTGTGGCGGTGATGGGAAGGTTTCTCGCAACCTTCCTTCCGCCGCGCCTCGACCCGGAATTCCTGTCGCTCGTGTTCCGCGCAACGCTCGAGACCCTGGCGCTCGCCACGGCGGGCATCGCGCTCGCCCTGCTCGTCGCGATTCCCTTCTCGCTCATCGTCTCGCAGTGCCTGTCGATCTCGCGTATCGGCCCGGCGCGGCGCCGCTGGCCCGGCATGCTCGTGCGTACGCCCGCGCGCTGGCTTCTCATCGTGCTCCGCAGCATTCCCGAGATCGTCTGGGCGCTGCTGTTCGTGCGCGCCGTCGGCCTGGGACCGGCCGCCGGCGTGCTCGCGATCGCGATCAACTACTCGGGCATGCTCGGCAAGGTGTTCTTCGAGATCTACGAGTCGGGCGACACGCGCCCCGCGCGCGCGATCCTCGAGGCGGGCGGCGGACGGCTCGATGCGTTTTGCTACGGGATCCTGCCGGTCGCGTCTCCCGAGCTCGTCTCCTATTCCGTCTATCGCTGGGAGTGCGCGGTACGCGCGTCGGTCGTGATGGGCTTCGTCGGCGCGGGCGGGCTCGGACAGCAGATGGAGCTCTCGATGAAGATGTTGAACGGCGGCGAGGTCGCGACGATGCTGATCACGTTCTTCCTGCTCGTGCTGCTCGCCGACGCGATCAGCGCCGCGCTGCGCAGAGTGTTCGCGTGAGCGCACGCCACTGGATCGCGCTGGGTTGCTTCCTGGTCGCGACGGCGGCGAGCTTTCTTTACCTGGGCGTCTCGCTTTCCGCGCTCGCGAGCACGGAAAGCCTGTTGGGAAT
>JBAVOG010000733.1:0-12098 GCA_049691875.1 Burkholderiales bacterium
GTGTATCGGGTGGCCGATTCCGGGAACCGGCCGGCCGGCCGCGCCCATCGACGCGACAATCCGGTCGGCGAGCACCGTGAGCGCGACGCGCGTACGCGGGTTCGGCAACGCTTCGACGAGCATTCGCGCAGCGCCTTCCGTCGAGCCGACGAACACGCTCCCGAGTCCGAGCAGTCCCGCCGCCACGGCGCCCTGAACCGCTTCGGGTGCACCCGTGTAGGTCAGCCGCGTCGCGAGGGTCGACGGGACGATGCCATGCTCGACCAACGTGACCAGGATGGCGTTGAACATCCGCGACTCGCGCGCATTCGGCAGCCGCCCGGTGATCTCGAGGAACCCCATGTCCCCAAGGTTGATCCGGCCGATGAGATCGCGCGTCAGATCGTATCCGAACACCCCGATGCGATCCGGCGTGCTCCACGCGATGTCGGACCGGATGCCTGAGCGTCGCTTCATTTGGCGTCCCCTGAGACGTCTATTCCCGTGTTGAGATGAGGGTCGGATCGCCCAATGATATGCCGGCCGGCGCCGCAGGCGCGTAGAATGCGCTGCAGTCGCACGCCGGACCGCCGCGTGCGGACACCCGCTACACTAGTTCCAGCGTGCCCAACCCGCATATCGACGGGTTGCACGATGCCGGCCTCCGGCCGAAAGAGGACCTCGATGGCCGAGAGCGCGACCCGGCAGATTTTCAACCTCTACCTCATCAAGCCCTCGCATTACGACGACGACGGGTACGTCATCCAGTGGGTGCGGTCGTCGATTCCCGCGAATACCCTTGCCGCGCTCTACGGCCTCGCGCTCGATTGCGCCGATCGGCACGTCCTCGGCCCCGACGTTGATATCCGCGTCACCACGTGGGACGAGACGAACACGCGCATCCGGACCGATCGCATCATCGACGAGATGCGTGCCGGCGGCGGTCTTGGCCTGGTCGCGCTCGTCGGTGTGCAGACGAATCAGTTCCCGCGCGCGGTCGACATCGCGCGCCCCTTGATCGCCGCGGGCGTGCGGGTGGCGATCGGCGGCTTTCACGTGAGCGGGTGCCTCGCGATGCTGCCGGACACGCCGCCCGACTTACGCGACGCGATGACGCTCGGCATCACGCTCTTCGCGGGCGAGGCCGAAGGCCGGCTCGAGGACCTGCTCAAGGCCGCGCGCTCAGGCACGCTCGAGCCGCTCTACAACTTCATGAATGACCTGCCCGGTCTGGAAGGGGCGCCGACCCCCTATCTGCCGCGCGCAGTGGTCAACCGCACCGGCGGCGTGCGCACGAGCTTCGACGCGGGACGCGGGTGCCCATTCATGTGCAGCTTCTGCACCATCATCAACGTGCAGGGCCGCAAGTCCCGGACCCGCAGCGCGGACGACGTGGAGCGCATCGTGCGTGCGAACCTCGCGCAGGGGGTGCGCAACTTCTTCATCACCGACGACAACATGGCGCGGAACCAGAACTGGGAACCGATCTTCGACCGCCTGATCAAGATCCGCGAGGACGAGGGCCAGCGGATCTACATCGTCATCCAGGTCGACACGATGACCCACAAGATCCGTGGCTTCATCCAGAAGGCCGCGCGCGCCGGCGTCAACCGGGTGTTCATCGGCCTGGAGAACATCAATCCCGACTCGCTCAAGGGCGCGCAGAAGGGCCAGAACCAGATCACCGAGTACCGTGCGATGCTGCAGGCGTGGCACGCGGTCGGCGCACTGACCTATGCCGGCTACATCCTCGGTTTTCCAGGCGACACGCCGGAGTCGATCGAGCGCGACATCGGCATCATCCAGCGCGAGCTGCCGATCGACCTCCTCGAGTTCTTCATCCTCACCCCGCTCCCGGGCTCGGCCGATCACAAGAAGCTCTACCTCGCCGGAGCGGAGCTCGAGCAGGACATGAATCGCTACGACGTCGTGCACGTCACCACGCCGCACGCAACCATGTCCGACGCGGAGCTCCTGGACATCTATCATCGGGCGTGGGGGCTCTACTATTCGCCCGCGCACGTGGAGACCGTGCTGCGCCGGTCGAAGGCGTGGGGCTACGATCCCCGGAACATGATGTGGAAGCTCATCTCTTTCCACGTCCCGCCCCTGCTCGAAAAGGTCCATCCGCTCGAGGGGGGCATCGTCCGCCGCAAGTACCGGCGCGACCGCCGGCACGGGATGCGGCTCGAGAGTCCGCTCGTCTTCTATGCGAAGTTCGCCTGGGAAAACGTCGCCAAGTACGCCCGCTTCGTGCCGATCTACCTGCGCTACCGCCGCACGCTCGCGCGCGTCATGAAGGATTCAGCTCCCTACACCGACACGGCAATGACGCCGGTTCAGTCGGGCGAGTACGAGGAGCTCGAGTTGTTCAGTGCGACGCACGGCGGCAAGTCCGCCGTCGAGAAGCTGCGCAAGCGTGCCGTCGCCCGCACCGGTGCCGCACCGATCCCGACATCCGTACCGGCGGCACCCGCAAAGGCGGTCGAATCGGTTTGAGCGTTCTTCGAGGCGTGGCGCTCGACGCGCCGTGCGCGACAACGGCCGCTGCGCGCTATTTCCGGACGACCAGCGAGTCTCCCGTGATCACGTTCGGCGACTTGCCCTGCATGGCGTACTCGGCATACTGGTGGATGAGCTTGGCCACGATCCCGGTCCAGCCGGTCTGATGGCTTGCTCCAAGTCCCGCGCCGGTGTCGCCGTGGAAGTACTCGTAGAACAGGATCAGATCGCGCCAGTGCGGGTCGGTCTGGAACTTCTCGGTGTTGCCGTATACCGGGCGCCGGCCGGCTTCGTCCCGGAGAAAGATCCTGATGAGCCGATGCGACAGCTCGCTCGCCACTTCCCAGAGCGTGGCCTCGTTGCCGGATTCGCTCGGGTACTGCAGCTTGAAACCGTCGCCGAGAAAGTAGTGGTAGCGCTGCAGCGACTCGATGAGCAGATAGTTGAGCGGAAACCAGACCGGGCCGCGCCAGTTCGAGTTTCCGCCGAAGAGTCCGCTCGTCGACTCCCCCGGGGCGTAATCCAGCACGAACCGCTGGCCGTCCAGTTCGAGCACATAGGGATGCTCGGCATGGCGCTTCGACACGGAGCGCACGCCGTGGGGGCTGAGCATCCGGTCCTCGTTCAACACCCGGTCCATGATGCGCGCGAGCTTCTCCGAGTCGACAAGAGCCAGGCGGATGCGCTGCTCGACGCCGCGATGTGTCATGTCCGCCAGCCCGCGCAGCAGCTCGGGTCGGTGCTCGACGAACCAGCGTAGTCGCGCGGCGAAATCGCGGTAGCGGTCGACGCTGTCACGATCGGCGGTGCCGATCGCGAAGAGGGGGATCAGACCGGCGACGGTGTACGCTTCCATCCGGAAGCAGCGTCCGTCGGGCAGCCTCAAGGCGTCGAAGTAATAGCCGTGCGCATCGTCCCAGAGTCCGCCTTCGTGCCCGCCCAGGTGATTGATCGCGGAGCCGATGTACACGAAGTGCTCGAGGAACTTGGTCGCGATGTCCTCGTAGACCGACTCCTCCTTGGCGAGCTCCAGTGCAATGGCGAGCAGCGTCAGGCAGTACGTCGCCATCCAGCTCGTGCCGTCGGCCTGCTCGAGCCGTCCGCCCGACGGCAGGCCTGTGCTCCGATCGAAGACGCCGATGTTGTCGAGGCCGAGGAATCCGCCCTCGAAGATGTTCCGGCCGCCGGCGTCCTTCCGGTTCACCCACCAGGTGAAATTGAGCAGGAGCTTGTGGAACACGCGTTCCAGGAACGCGCGGTCGGCGCGCCCGTACATCTTCTGCTCGATCTGGTAGACGCGCAGCGCGGCCCAGGCATGCACCGGCGGATTGACGTCGCCGAACGACCATTCGTAGGCGGGAATCTGGCCGTTGGGGTGCATGTACCACTCGCGCGTGAGCAGCAGCAGCTGTTCCTTGGCGAAATCCGGATCGATCATGGCGAGCGGAATCGCGTGAAACGCCGTGTCCCAGGCGGCGAACCAGGGGTACTCCCACTTGTCCGGCATCGACAGGACCTCGGCCGCGTCGAGGTGCCACCACTCGTGATTGCGCCCCTTCTTCCGGCTCGTGGGCGGAGCCGGGCCCGCCGGGTCGCCTGCGAGCCACTCGCGCACCGAGTAGTTGTAGCACTGCTTGTTCCACAGCATTCCGGCGAACGCCTGGCGCTGGACGTTGCGCATGTCCGCGGGGAGCGGAAACGGCGTGACGCGATGGTAGAAATCGTCCGCCTCCTGGATGCGTCGCGCGAAGATCGTGTCGAATTCCGCGCCTAGCGGGGCGCGCGGCACTTCCGCGTTGGTCAGGCGCAGCTTGATCGACACCGTCTCGCCCGACCCGACCAGGAGAACGTAGTGGGCTGCGGCCTTGGTGCCGCTATGCCCGGGGCTCACCGCTTCGTGGCGGCCGTGCACGATGAAGTCGTTGATCCCGTCCTTCACGTGCAACGCCGCGTTGGGCGCGCCGAAGAGACGCTCATTGTTCGTCACGTTTTCCGTGAAGAGCGCCTCGCCGGGTGGGTCGCAATGCAGCCAATACTTGCCGATCTTCCGGTGTGCGGCCTCGAGCACCAGAATTTCGTGGTCCGCGCGCGCGATCCCGATATGTGGCTTCGCAGCGCCCGGATACCACGACCAGGTGTTCCTGAACCAGAGCGTGGGGAGCACGTGCAGGGTCGCCGCCTCGGGGCCGCGATTGGCGGCGCTGATCCGGACCAGGATGTCCTCCGGCGCGTTCTTCGCGTACTCCACGAAGACGTCGAAGTAGCGGTCGTCGTCGAAGATTCCGGTATCGAGAAGCTCGTACTCCGGATCGTGCCGCCCGCGCCGCCGGTTCTGCTCGACGAGATTCGCATAGGGATAGGCCAGCTGCGGATACTTGTAGAGATACTTCATGTAGGCGTGGCTGGGGACGTTCTCGAGGTAGAAGTAATATTCCTTGACGTCCTCGCCGTGATTGCCTTCGTCGCCCGTCAGGCCGAATAACCGCTCCTTGAGAATGGGATCCGCGCCGTTCCAGAGCGCAAGCGCGAAGCAGAGGTGCTGCCGGTCGTCCGAGATTCCCGCGATGCCGTCCTCGCCCCAGCGGTAGGCGCGCGAGCGGGACTGGTCGTGAGTCAGATATTTCCAAACTGTGCCATCGGGGCTGTAGTCCTCGCGCACCGTGCCCCATTGCCGCTCGCTGAGGTAGGGTCCCCAGCGGCGCCACCGCGCTGCGCCAGTGCGGGCGTCCTCCAGTCGCTTTTCCTCTGCCGTCATCGATCGCCTCCCGCCGGTAGCGCGTCCGAGCGTCGCAGCATAGTCCAGAAGGGCTGTCCCGGCCGGACGCTCGCACCCTGCTGGCGCGCTCGCGCTCGTGGATCGCTGTACACTGCGCGTGCGGCGACCCGACGTCGGCATTGCGTCATGACCGAGTCACTCCCGATCATCTACCTCGCGCGGCACGGCGAGACCGCCTGGAGTCTTTCGGGCCAGCACACCGGAACGACCGATCTCCCGCTCACGGGGCGCGGCGAACGCAACGCGCGGCAGCTCGGAGGGCGGTTGCGCGGCCTGCCGGTCGCGAAAGTCTTCACCAGCCCGCTGGTCCGCGCGGCGCGCACGTGCGACCTGGCCGGTTTCGGCGTGCGGGCCGAGATCGACCCGGATCTCCGCGAATGGAACTACGGCGCATACGAAGGACGTCGCACGATCGACATCCAGAAGGAAAAGCCGGACTGGCAGCTGTTTCGCGACGGCTGTCCCGGAGGCGAGTCGCCCGGGCAGGTCGGCGCGCGCGCGGATCGCGTGGCGGCGCGAATTCGTGCCGTTGCGGGCAACGCGCTCCTCTTCTCGAGCGGACATTTCCTGCGGATCCTTGCGGCACGCTGGCTTGGGTTGGAGCCGGCGGCCGGCCGGTATTTCCTGCTCGACACGGCCGCATTGAGCGCGCTCGGTTACGAGCACAAGCCGTCGCAGCCCGTGATCCGGCTGTGGAACGACACGCGCCACGTTGCGGAATGATCGTGGCCGAGCCCATCGTCTTTCTGGTCGACGTGGACAACACGCTCCTCGACAATGATGCATTCCAGGCCGACCTCCGGCGGCATCTCGAGCGCGAATTCGGCACCGACTGCCGCGACCGGTACTGGGCGATCCAGGAACGCCTGTTTGCCGAGCTCGGCTACCGCGACTATCTCGGAGCTCTGCAGCGCTATCGGGTCGAGCACCCGCAGGACATTCACCTGCTTTCGATGTCGTCGTTCATGGTCGACTACCCGTTCGCTAATCTGCTCTATCCCCGCGCGCTCGATGTTCTCGCGCGCTTTCGCAGCTGGGGGCAGACGGTCATTCTTTCGGACGGGGACGTGGTGTTCCAGCCGCGCAAAGTGGAGCGTTCCGGGTTGTTTGCCGCCGTCGAGGGACGCGCGCTCATCTACATCCACAAGGAGCAGGCGCTGGACGACGTTGCACGGCGCTTTCCGGCGCGACACTATGTCGTCGTCGACGACAAACTTCGTATCCTGACGGCGGTCAAAGAAAAATGGGGCGAGCGGGTGACCACCGTTCTGCCGAAGCAGGGCCAGTACGCGAGCGGACCCGGTGTCTTTGCATCGTTTCCGCCCCCCGATCTCATGGTCGAGCGGGTCGCCGATCTGCTGGCCCACGATCTAAGCACTTTGCTCGCGAGGGGCAATGCCACGCCCTCCGCGCCCAGCCCCGCAAAGGAGCCACTGTGAAAGCGACACGGAAGCTGCACGATCTGGGCCAGAGTCTCTGGCTCGACAACATCACCCGCGATATGCTCGATACGGGCACGTTGCAGCGGTACATCGACGAACTTTCAGTGACCGGACTCACTTCCAACCCGACGATCTTCAATCACGCCATCAAGAACAGCAGCGCGTACGACGCCGCGATCCGCAAGCGCCTCAAGGGTGTGAGGTCGAGCGAGGCGCTTTTCTTCGAACTGGCGCTCGAGGACGTCACCCGGGCCGCCGATCTCTTCCGGCCGGAATGGGATCGCACGAACGGCGTGGACGGCTGGGTCTCGCTGGAGGTCTCGCCGCTGCTCGCGCACGACACGGCGAGCACGCTTGCCGCGGCGAAGGATCTGCACGCCCGCGCGGGGCGGCCCAATCTCTTCATCAAGATCCCCGGCACCCGGGAAGGGCTGCCCGCCATCGAAGCGGCAATTTTTTCTGGCGTGCCGATCAACGTGACGCTGCTCTTCTCCCGGGAGCACTATGTCGCCGCCGCCGATGCGTACACGCGCGGGATCGAGCGGCGCATCGCCGCGGGTCTCAACCCGCAGGTCGGATCGGTCGCGTCGCTCTTCATCAGCCGCTGGGACGCCGCGGTGCAGGCCAAGGCACCGGATGCGCTTCGCAACCGGCTCGGCATCGCCATCGGCCAGCGCACCTACAAGGCGTATGCCGACATGCTGGACTCGCCGCGCTGGCAGCGTATCTTCAATTCGGGCGCGCGCCCGCAGCGACTGTTGATGGCTAGCACGGGAACCAAGGATGCCAACGCCTCGGACGTCCTGTACATCGGCGCGCTGGCCGCGCCGCTCACCGTGAACACGATGCCCGAGGGCACGCTGAATGCCTTTGCCGACCACGGCGAGGTCGGTGCTGCCATGCCGGCCGACGGCGGCGATTGCGAAGCGGTGCTGGGGAGCTTTGCGAAAGCGGGCGTCGACGCAGACGCGCTGGCGGTCCGGCTCCAGGACGAGGGCGCGGCCGCATTCGTCAAGTCGTGGAACGAGCTGATGGATGTGATCGCCTCGAAGCGCTCGGCGCTCGAGACGACGAGCTGATCGCCGGCCGCGTTTCCGCACCGTAATAAGGGAACCCGAAGATGGAAGCAACATCCGGAACTGCCGCCGCCCGCCCGGCCTGGAAGGCGCTCGCTGCCCACCACGAATCGGTGCGCGGCGTGCACCTTCGCAAGCTGTTCGCGGACGATCCCGGGCGCGGAGAGCGTCTGACCGTCGAGGCGGCGGGGATCAGTCTCGACTATTCGAAGAACCGGATCACCGACGAGACGATCAAGCTGCTGCTCCGGCTCGCCGACGAATCCGGCGTGCGGGCGCGGGCCGACGCGATGTTCCGCGGCGAGAAGATCAACATCTCGGAGAAGCGCGCCGTCCTGCACGTGGCATTGCGCGCGCCACGGGGTACGTCGATCGTCGTCGACGGCGAGAACGTCGTGCCGCAGGTTCATGCGGTGCTCGATCGGATGGCGGACTTCGCGAATCGCGTGCGGAGCGGGGCGTGGCTGGGCCACACCGGCAAGCGTATCCGGAACGTCATCAACATCGGCATCGGCGGCTCGGATCTCGGGCCGGTGATGGCCTACGAGGCGCTCAAAGCGTACAGCGCCCGCGACATCACATTCCGGTTCGTGTCGAACGTGGACGGCACCGATTTCGCGGAGGCGACGCACGATCTCGATCCGGCGGAGACACTGTTCATCATCTCTTCCAAGACGTTCACGACGCTCGAGACCATGACCAATGCGCACAGCGCGCGCGCATGGTCCGTCGGCGGGCTCGCAGGCGACGAGAAGTCGGTTGCCAGGCACTTCGTCGCCGTCTCGACCAACGCCGCCGAGGTCACGAAATTCGGCATCGATACGGCCAACATGTACGGATTCTGGGACTGGGTCGGCGGGCGCTACTCGATGGATTCGGCAATCGGCCTATCGACGATGCTCGCGATCGGTCCCGGGAATTTCCACGCCATGCTGGGCGGCTTTCACGAGATGGACGAGCACTTCCGGACGGCGCCCTTCGAGCGCAATCTCCCGGTGCTCATGGGCCTGCTGTCCGTCTGGTACAACGATTTCTTCGGTGCGCAGACGGTCGCGATCCTGCCCTACGAGCAGTACCTGAAGCGTTTCCCGGCCTACCTTCAGCAGCTGACGATGGAGAGCAACGGCAAGCACGTCACGCTCGACGGCGCGCCGGTCGGTTGCGACACGAGCCCGATCTACTGGGGCGAGCCCGGCACGAACGGCCAGCACTCGTTCTATCAGCTCATCCACCAGGGAACGAGGCTCATTCCGTGCGACTTCATCGCCTTCGGGCAGGCGCTCAATCCGCTCGGCCGGCACCACGACATGCTGATCGCGAACGTGCTGGCGCAGGGGGAAGCGCTCGCGTTCGGCAAGACGCCGGAGGAAGTGCGCGCCGAAGGGGCGCCCGACTGGTTGGTCCCGTACCGTACGTTCGAGGGCAACCGCCCGTCCAACACTTTGCTGCTCGACCGGCTGACGCCCGCCGCGCTTGGCAAGCTGGTCGCGCTCTACGAGCATAGTGTCTTCACGCAGGGTGCCATCTGGCACATCGACTCGTTCGATCAGTGGGGAGTGGAGCTGGGCAAGGTGCTCGCCCAGCGAATCATCCCGGAGCTCGAGAGCAAGTCCGAACCGAAGCTCGGCCACGACAGTTCGACCAATGCGCTGATCCGCCGCTATCGAAAGCTCAGGCGGACAGCGGACTGAACAAGATCCTGAAAGGAGCTTTTCATGCAACTCGGAATGATCGGACTCGGGCGGATGGGCGCCAACATGGTGCGGCGCCTTATCCAGGGGGGCCACGATTGCGTGGTCTTCGACGTGTCGCCGAAATCGGTGGAGGCGCTGACCAGGGAGAATGCGATCGGCGCGGCGTCGCTCAGGGATTTCGTGCAAAAGCTCCAGAAGCCGCGCGCGGTGTGGCTCATGGTGCCGGCGGCGGTCGTGGACAAGACGATCGATGAGCTCGTGCCGCTCCTCGAAGCAGACGACATCCTCATCGACGGCGGCAATTCCTACTACGTCGACGACATCCGTCGCGCGAAGGCGCTCGCACCGAAGAAGATCCACTACGTCGACATCGGAACGAGCGGCGGCGTCTGGGGGCTCGAACGCGGGTACTGCATGATGATCGGCGGCGAGGACGCGGTGGTAAAGCACCTCGATCCGATCTTCGCCCGGCTCGCGCCCGGGCCGGGCGACGTGGCGCGGACCCCGGGGAGGGAAAAGGCCGGCGGAACGTCCGAGCAGGGCTATCTCCACTGCGGTCCGAACGGAGCGGGGCACTTCGTCAAGATGGTCCACAACGGGATCGAGTACGGAATCATGGCCGCCTACGCAGAGGGGTTGGGGATTCTCCAGGCGGCGAACATCGGCAAGCAATCGCACGCGGTCGATGCCGAGACGACACCGCTCCGCGATCCCGAGCACTATCAGTACGACCTCAACTTGCCCGACATCGCCGAGGTCTGGCGACGCGGAAGCGTGATCGCATCGTGGCTGCTAGACCTTACCGCGACGGCGCTGATCGACGATCCGGCCCTCGCGAAGTTCGCGGGGCGCGTGTCCGACTCGGGCGAGGGGCGCTGGACGATCAAGGCCGCGATCGACGAGGCCGTGCCGGCGCCCGTGCTGACGACAGCGCTGTACGCGCGGTTCGCCTCGCGCGGCGAAGCCGATTTTCAGAACAAGGTGCTCTCGGCGATGCGGTACGGCTTCGGGGGACACCTCGAGAAAGCGCAGGGCGAGTAGCGCCGTGCGCGCCGGAGGCATTCGAGACGGGCGTCCGCCCGGGAAGGAGAAAGCGAGGCCGTGATGAGCGAACCCGAATCCGACGCGCTGGTTTTTTTCGGCGCCACCGGCGACCTGGCCTACAAGAAGATCTTCCCGTCGTTGCAGGCGATGCTGAAGCGCGGCCATCTGAATGTGC
Source organism: Burkholderiales bacterium (assembly GCA_049691875.1). Classification (GTDB taxonomy): domain Bacteria; phylum Pseudomonadota; class Gammaproteobacteria; order Burkholderiales; family SG8-39; genus JAABRB01. The sequence goes on from JBAVOG010000733.1 coordinate 10,689, forward strand.
CGGTCGTGGGCGTGGCAAAGCAGGGTTGGAACCTCGACCAGCTCAAGGCACGCGCCCGCGACAGCCTGGAAAGACACGGCGGCGGCGTGGACCCGGCCGCATTCGAGGCGCTGACCGCCAGGCTGCGCTACGTGGACGGCGACTACGACGATCCGGCCACGTTCGCCGCGCTTCGCAAGGAACTCGGCGATGCGAAGCGTCCGGCGCATTACCTCGCGATCCCGCCGAGCCTCTTCGGCCTGGTGGTCGAGCAGCTCGCAAAGTCCAACTGCACACAGGGTGCGCGCGTCATCGTCGAGAAGCCGTTCGGCCGCGACCTCGAATCCGCGCGCAAGCTGAACGACATCCTGCTCGGCACGTTCGACGAGGATCACATCTTCCGCATCGACCATTATCTCGGCAAGCGTCCGGTGCACAACATGCTGTTCTTCCGCTTCACGAACGCCGTCCTCGACTCGTTCTGGAGCCGCGAGCACATCGAGAGCGTGCAGATCACCATGGCCGAGGACTTCGGAATCCGGGGCCGCGGCGCGTTCTACGACCAGACCGGCACGATCCGCGACGTGATCCAGAACCATCTCTTCCAGGTGCTGGCGAATCTCGCGATGGAGCCGCCGGTGCGGACCGACAGCGAGTCGATCCGCGACGAGAAGGTGAAGGTGCTGAAGGCCATCGCGCCGATCGAAGCGAAGAACGTGGTGCGCGGCCAGTTTCGCGGCTATCGCAAGGAGCCCGGTGTCGCACCCGATTCGCACGTGGAGACCTTTGCCGCGCTGCGGCTCGACGTGGGCTCGTGGCGCTGGCAGGGCGTACCGTTCTACATTCGTGCCGGAAAATCGCTGCCCGTGACCAGCACCGAGCTCGTGGTCCGTCTGCGCAAGCCGCCAGTCCTGTTTCCGACGTGCAAGCCCGAATCCAACTACCTCCGGTTCCGCATCAGCCCCGACGTCACGGTCGCGCTCGGCCTGACTGCGATGGACGCCGATGAAAAGATGATCGGCCAGCAGGCCGAGCTGGTGGCGAGCCAGCATCCGGGCGCGAACGAGGCGGACGCTTACGAGCGCGTCCTGACCGATGCGATGGCGGGCGACCGGACGCTCTTCGCCCGTGAGGACTACGTCGAGGAGGCGTGGCGCATCGTCGATCCGGTGTTGAAACAGGGCACGCCGATCCACGAGTACGAGCCGGGGAAGTGGGGTCCGGCCGAAGTCGATGCGGCCGTCACGCCGCCCGGTGGCTGGCAGAACCCGGTCGTGACCCGCGCATGAGGCGTTGATTTTTTCCCCTCCTCTTTGAGAAGGAGTGGACGCGTAGCGGACGGGGTGATGCAGAGAGTCGATCGAAGCCGCAACCACCCCGGCCCCCCCGGGGCCACCCCTCCTTGAAAAGGAGGGGATAAGGACCTAAACC
>JBAVOG010000734.1:0-3521 GCA_049691875.1 Burkholderiales bacterium
CACAAAGCGGTCCCCAAAAGGGGAGCAAACAGCACGCGAGTCGCCTTCGTGCCGCTGTTTCGACACCTTGATGTCGCAATGTGCAATCACGCCCGTCTCTAAACCCGGAAATTCAGAGCTTCCTTAGGAGACAGCGGCGGTGAGCTAGGAGGTGCCAATGCTCATTGCGCGTAGACCTTGCCGCCGGTCGATACGAGATAGAGAGACTCACTGTACGGAAGCCTCACAAAGACAGTGGCGTTCTTCGCAACGGCAGCCAAGACCATTCCGCGACAGAGAAGACTGACACCCCCTTGAATCCGGTCGCACATGGCGTCGGGGCTATCGATGAAGCGGCCATTGTTCAGCCGGGAGATGATTAGCGTTCTGCCCTCTGGGACGGCGCCGATCGGGCGGATGACAAAAATGCTTATCTGTGTGGCTACGAGCACGATTCCTACCGCGACAATCACGAGCGCGACGAGCGCGACCCCCTTCTTTGTCATTTGACCTCCCGGCCGAGTGTAAGGCTCAGCTACATCCGCATCGAGATACCGCTAACGCAGAGCTAACCGGCGCGCCACCCGACAACCTGCGAGATGGCACGGCGACCTAGGAACGACAGCGACGAATAGAGCTTGCTGGCGGCGCGTCCGGTTGAGCGCCGTGTTATGCCGCAGATTCAACCGGGACCTCCCACCCAGGGAATATGAGTACCGCCGGGTGACACTTGAGGGCGCGCGCAAGAACCTTTGCGCGCTCGACCCCTAGGTTGACCCGGCCATTCTCAATGGCGGAGATAGTCGCCTGTGGGATCCCAGTGAGTTCGGAGAGTTGATTCTGGCTCAGCTCTTGAAGCTCGCGCAGGATGCGCACGGACTCTCCCACAGAGACCTCAACGCGCTTCCGGGCAGGACGAAACTCTTTCATATCAGTGCCTTCGATAGTCGTGCGGCGTCACCTGAACAACCTGAATCAAAAGCGCATCGGCAACGACACGGTAGATCACGCGCCACTGAAGCCCGAGTCGAGAGGAGCGATAGCCCTTCCACTCCCCAGAAAGGGCTTCGTCATGAAACCCTTTGATCATCCGCAGTCCGGGCGGCCCGGAGAGGCCGGCGATGTCCTTCCATTTCTCGTATCGCTTCAGGATCTCCTTCGGGACTGCGCCAGACAGCTGCTTGTCGACCCGGCGGTGCTCCTCGATGCGCCACATGCCATATTCTGACTATACTACATATGATATGTCAAGGCGCGGCACCGGCCTCTGCGGCATAACGCCCCGCATAACCGGCCCGTGGCCGGCGGGCGCAGCCCGCTGGACACGGGTCCGTGTTCATGCGGAAGTTAGACCCCGCTTCTTCTTCGGGGACAAGATTTCCTCGCGCACCACTTTGCGAACTGCGTCCAAGACAGAACTCTGCTGAATATAGGCAACCAATGCGTCGTTGATGAGAGTCTGATAGTTGCCACCCCCCGCCTTCTCAACGATGGCGCGAAAGTGCTCGATCACACGGTTGTCCAGACGAATGGAGATTTTCGTCTTTCCGGGATCGACCTTGATCACCGCGCCACGCTTGGCGCGAGAAAAGTCTATGTCACGATAAGGTTCAGCGGCGACTCTTTTCATACAGCGACCTTTGACGTCGATTTGCTTTCCACGCGGAAATGATCCGGATGATGTCCGGATCGCGGTAGGTGTAGACGACTACGAGTAGATTGCCCAAACCGCTCAAACCGAGGGTCACAAAGCGCTGTTCATCGACCGCGTCAGGGTCTTCGCGAGTCAGCGCGAATTCATCTTCGAGAACGGCAACTGCCTCTGGAAACCCGACTCCATGCTCGGATAGATTTGCCTCAGCTTTTGCAGCGTCCCACTCGATGTCCACGCCCCTAGCGTATTGACAATTGTCCTCCCTGTCAAACGGGCCCGCAGCGGGGTCTAACGTCCGCGTTGAGCCGCGCGGCGTGTTTTCCGCGTCGGCTCCAACGCGTTGTTAGTTGCATGCCTCACCTGAAGCACGACCGATCGTTCTTCCAGCCGTCGACCCGTTTCTTGATGCGAGAGTTCAAGGTCGACCATTGACTAAGGAAGGTTCGCGGGAAGTCGTAGTCGTACCATACGTCTCGCGTACGCAATCGAGTCTTCACCCAACACCGCGATGTGCTGCATGAAAGCACAATATTAGGGTCCGCGGGATGACCATACTTCAGTTCATTTTCCAGGCACTCTGGTCCACTCTGTATCTGCACCCATCCAGAACCAGCGACTTTCCCTACGCAATTACGTTCAGCGCGGTGAGACGTGAACCCCAAATCAACCGTTGAGTCTCTTTCATAGTAGGGACCCAAAGCCGCGGCGACGTTGGGTCTGAATGATTCGGGTTGATCGCCCGGCCAGATTGTTACTCGGACCCAATCGGCTGGGTATTTTCTCTTGTCATAAACTTTGTCGATGCCTGCTTTGTAGTGTTCTGGCGTAAATCCGTTTAAATCCAGGGAAAAGAGCGCTAGCTCGACCCGGTCATACGGATACCCTGTTATGGGTCCGCCTTCTGCCAGAGCTCGAGACAACGTCTCTGGATATATGAACTTGCGGCCAACGCAAAGGGACGTTGAGCGGACCTTGACCTGAACGGACGAACCCCCAAGCGCGCTCTCGGGCGATTGAGCGACCGCTAGAATGCCGCTCAGAGTCATTCCGAGCATAAGGATCACGACTGCAATACGCCGAGGATTCATGCAACTAACGTCTGCCATCAGCGGCAGGAACCGGCGGGCGAAGCCCGCTGGTGACTGTCCGCTGCATGGCACGGTTAGGCCTCACCGTTGGACCTCCACGAGCTAAGCTCTGCCAGCAACGCTCCCACATCGGACTGCTTGCGGACCACATAGACACGCTTTCCAGGGCGTAGCGCAAGTAGTTTAGCCTTGAGCGCCGAGTTCCAGAATCTGGGTGACCGTCTGAGGAAGCGATGGCTGCTGATCGTCGAGCTCAGCATGGGACTGCCTTCGGGCCAGCCGACCGGCTTGGAGAACGGGCTCTTCAGAAGCCGCTTTGTAACCCACCAATAGTGAATCAAGGAGAACCTCTCGACATAGACCAGCACGTCCGCGGCGTGCAACATAGCCGCAAAGGATTGAGGATTCCCGAAACCGTCCAGGACCCATTGCTCCTGGGCCAGTATCTCCGCGTGCCGTCTAAGGAACTCTTCATCCGGCACCTTAGTGCCGCCGCGCTGGTACTGCACGAGATCGAGTTGATGCAGCGGCAGCTTCGTGGCTGCCGCGATCTGGCGGCTCAGGGTCGACTTGCCGCCACCCGGTTTGCCGAAGACAGCGATCTTCATGCGTGAGCGCGTTGGATCCGCGTGCGTGTGCAGACGCGCGCGCCGTGAGGCCTAACGCTCGCGATCAGCGGGCGCGAAACAGCGGGTGATAGCCCGCTGTGAAGCGGTCCGCTGCATCGCACGGTTCGGCGGATGTCGCCGCTGCAGCTAGAGCTAACGCCACATGCCCACCTGGATCACGCTTGCATATGC
>JBAVOG010000735.1:0-2148 GCA_049691875.1 Burkholderiales bacterium
GGGCCGCTTGATGCGCGAGCGGCTTGAGCCACGTGTCAAGCTGCATTGACGCTCCTATGTCAAGTAAGACGCATCGACTCTTTCAGGTCGGCCAGGATCAGCGGATACAGCTCGCGCACGATGTACCGTTTGAGGCAGCGGTGGATTTCTTTCATTGACAGACCCTCGCGCGTGCGCCTGGCAACGTATTCACGCGTTCGTGCGTCGCTGCGCATTCGAACCATGGCGATGGTCCACAGGGCATTGTTCGCTTGCCGCTGACCACCCCGATTGAGTCGATGTCGGTGCATCTTGCCCGAGGACGCATCGAGGGGGCTGACGCCGCACAGTGCCGCAAGAGCGGCTTCGTTGCGCAGCCGCGTGGGATTGTCACCGGCCGTGACGAGCAACGTGGCTGCGGTTTGAGGTCCGACGCCGAAACGGGCGAGGAGCCTGGGAGCTGCCAGCTTCGTCAAACGCGCGAGTTGCTTGTCGAGTTCGCGCAGTTCTTCGTGCAACGCCGTCCATCGCTTCGCCAACAACTGCAGCGTCGTTTTCAAACTGGCCAGGACGGGGTTCACATCGTCATGAGGCAGCGCCGCGCAGGCCGCAACACAATCCTCCGGCTTGACCTTGAGGACCACGTCACGGATGAACGACGGCGCGCTGACAAGCAGCGCCCGAAGCTGGTTCACGGCCTGGGTCTTGGCCTTGACGGCACTGCGACGGGCCACGCTCAATGTACGAAGAGCTTCCGCCAGGCCGCTCTGAGCCTTGGGGATGCACTTTGCATCGTCGGCGAGTACGGCGCGTGCGGCACCCTCGGCGTCAGTCGGGTCGCTCTTGCCGCGGCTGCGTCGGCGGGAACGGTCTGGACGGTTGACCTCGATGACCGTAATGCCACGCCCCTCGAGGAAGCGCGTCAGTCCGGAACCATAGGAGCCAGTCCCTTCAACGCCAGCCCGTCGCAGCACGCCGAAGCCTCGCGCCCAATCCAGCAGCTGCTCGTAACCGCTGGGATTGGTCGCAATGGCGAGCGTCCCCTGTACGCGGCCGACCGCATCGATGACGACGCCGACATGAACATCAAGATGCGTGTCGACGCCGAGTATGACCTCTGGCTGGATCTTTACCTGTTCCATGCGATCTCCTTCGGAAGGGCAAGGTTTGGCGTCGCCAAACCTTGCCGAAGGACAGGACACTCACGGTGCAGGACAAAGCTCCTATCAGGTCACTCGCAGCAGGCTCGGCGTTGCCGAGTTGAGCGCTGCATTGCGGCCGACAGGTCAACGCAAAGGCATCTCACCAGTCCCAGCACGGGTCAGGCCGCAAACAGCGCTCGAGCGAATCGTAGATTGAGTGTCCCAGCAGTCCCGGCGCGCCGGATCCGCTTCATCAACTGCTGTCGCCTTCGGCACCTTTCGTCGCAGGCGGACTTTCAACGCGCGCTTCCGGCACCTGGAGCAGTGCCGCGAGTTCCCAGTACATCGGTTGAGTGACCAGCCGCGCCACGCCGTTGGCCAACAGGGCGCAGGCCATGAGGCTCAGCACCATGGCATGGCCGGACACCATCTCCATGACGATGATGAACGCGGTGATCGGGCCGGCGGTGGTTGCGGCGAGAAAACTCGCCATGCCGAGCGCTATGAGCGGGATCGCTTCCTGCTGGCTGACGCCGGTCATCAGTGCGATGTCGTGTCCGATTCCGGCGCCGATGGCGAGCGAAGGCGCAAACACGCCGGCAGGCACGCCGCTCCATGCCGAAAACCAGGTGGCGCAAAACTTCAGCAGCGTATAAACGCCCGGCAGTTCGGCTTCGCCCTGCAGCAGCGCCTTGGTGGCAAGGTAGCCTGCGCCGGCCGTCGCCCCGTTGGTGGCGAGGCCGATCACAGCAACCGCGAGCCCGCAGCCAGCCGCAAATCGGTAGGGAAACTCCGTCCGCCAGCGGCTGAAGCGATCGGGTAGTCCGCGGAGTGACGCGACGATCAGGCGCGCGAATAGACCGCCGGCGAGGCCCGAGACCACGGCTACCAGGAGTCCCGGCAAGATCAGCGACCAGGACAAGTCTTGCACGCGCAGGCTGCCAAAGTAGGTTTCATTGCCGAACACGGCCACGGCCACGAGTCCGGCAAGGACAATGCTCGCGATCACCAGCGAACTGTGCGATAC
>JBAVOG010000736.1:0-10399 GCA_049691875.1 Burkholderiales bacterium
GCGCCGCTGCGAGCGTCGCCTCGCTTGCCGGCGCGCGTGGCAGCCGCTCGAGCGGGTAGGGACTCAGGTGGAATTGACGCCGGCTATTGGAGAACAGTCGCATGCGCCGGAAAGAATACCGCGAACCGGATCACGCGGTTTTTGGCGACGCGATCGGCAAACACAACCACCCCGGCTGCGTCGCAGCCACCTCTCCTCGAAAAGGAGGGGAAGAATCCGGCCCCCTCCCGTTCGTGACCTTCCGCTTCTACGCTTCGCTCAGGCCGCTTGCGGCACCGGCTTCCGTTTGGATTGGGCGGCGCTCGCGTGCATGTGCGCGTAGGCGTTGTGCGCCGCGGCCTCGGCGTCGCCGACGTGCACCGGGCGGCCGAGGTCGGAGAGCACCGAGCCGAGCGCGGAGAGACACAGCATCACGTTGTCGGGCCGGCACGAGTAACCCATGATGCCGAACCGCCAGATCTTTCCGGCGAGCGGGCCGAGACCGGCGCCGATCTCGAGGCTGAACTCCTCGAGCAGCGTGCGGCGCACCTTCGCCTCGTCGACGCCCTCGGGAACGAACACGGCGTTCATCTGCGGGATCTGATACTGCTCCTTCACCAGGAACTTCAGGCCCATCGCTTCGAGCCCCGCCTTCAGCGCGAGGTGATGACGGCGATGCCGCGCCCACGCGTTGTCCAGGCCCTCCTCGCGCAGGAGCAGCAGCGCTTCGTGCAGCCCGAGGAGCGAGTTGGTCGGCGCAGTGTGGTGATACGTGCGGTTGGTGGCGCCCCAGTAGCCGAGCAGCAGGTTCATATCCATGAACCAGCTGTGAATCTTGTCCTTGCGCGACTTGACGTCCGCGACGACGCGCTCGGAGAACGACACGGGCGAGAGCCCGGGCGTGCAGGACAGGCATTTCTGGCTGGCCGAGTAGACGGCATCGAACTTCCACTCGTCGACGAGCACCGGCACTCCACCGAGCGAGGTCACCGCGTCGACGATCGTGAGCGCATCGTGCTTGTGAGCAATCTCGACCAGCGTCTTGGCATCGGACAGCGCGCCAGTCGAGGTCTCGGCGTGCACGAACGCGACGATGCGCACGTCGCCATTCTTCTTGAGCGTATCCTCGAGCCGCTGCGGGTCGCACGGCTCGCCCCACTCGTGGTCGATGACGATGGGCACGCCACCACAGCGCTCGACGTTCTCGATCATCCGACCGCCGAACACGCCGTTCTTCATCACGACGACCTTGTCGCCCGGCCGCACGAGATTCACGAAGCAGTATTCCATCCCGACCGACCCGGGGCCCGAGATCGGGAAGGTGAGCGGGTTGTTGGTCTGGTACGCATAGCGCAGGAGCGATTTCAGCTCCTCCATCATCTCGACGAAGACCGGATCGAGATAACCGATCGCCGGCTGGCTCATCGTGGTGAGCACGCGCGGGTGGATCTCGGTCGGGCCGGGTCCCATCAGCGTGCGCTGCGGCGGATGGAAGGAATTGATGCGCTTGGCGGGCGCGTACTCGTTCATTGCTTGGCTCCCAGTGTTGAGCGCCCCGAAATCGTCGGGGCGCGACTTGACCTTGACCGGCCGTTTCGCATTCGCGTCGTCGAGGATGTCGACTGCGCTGATGCGGCCCTCGCTCACGCGCTCGATCTCCATCGCCCAGCGCGCGGGCACGTAACCCGACTTCACCCAGTTGCTCACCACGGCTCGATCGAGACTGAGACGGCGCGCGACCTCGGCCTGACTGCCGAAGAGCGCGATGAGATGTTCGACGCTATTCATGGAAAATCGAAGGCCTGTGGCCCGAGACAGTCGAGAGTCTGCCTTATCAAATTTATTTTGACAACAGGAGTTTTTGACGGGAAACACGGAGTGACGAACCTGACAGAAATAATCAGTACAATCATGCACTAAGAGTTCAATCAACCCCTTCACGCGCACCGGAGAAACCCGCATGGCCAAGACAGTAGACGTCGAACTGCCCGTGCTCGATCCGGCGACGGTCGCGCCCCGCACGAAGTCGGTCTATCCGACCGAGGCGCTGCGTGCGCCGCTCTCCGGACGCAGCAAGCGCGCGCTCGGCGACGCGCTCGGACTGCGCAACTTCGGTGTGAACCTGGTGACCCTGGCGCCCGGCGTCCACTCGTCCGCACGTCACTGGCACGAGCGTCAGGACGAATTCGTCTATGTTCTCGAAGGCGAGGTCACGCTCGTGACCGATGCCGGAGCCCAGGTCATCGGGCCGGGGATGTGCGCGGGGTTCCCGGCCGGGGTACCGAATGGCCATCACCTGATCAACCGGGGAACTTCGCCGGCCGTCTACCTCGAGGTCGGCGACCGGCTGCCGGGGGAGCGGGTCCACTATCCCGACGCGGACCTCGCGGGACGCGCGACCAATGCGGCGACGCAGTTTTTCCACAAGGACGGCACGCCTTACGATCCGGCGTGACGAAGTCGACTGGCTACTCGTCCGGCGCGTGCAGGTCCGGATCGAATGCCCGATCGCCGTAATCGACCGGTTCGCCGGTCGGCACGACGCCGCGAAAATCGAACAGTGCGCGGTCGAGTAGATGCGAGGATTCGGCGTTTGCGAGACTGCGGAAAATCGTCGCGGCACGGCCAGGATGCTGCTTCTCCCACTCCTGCAGCATCGCCTTGACCTGCTTGCGCTGCAAGTTCTCCTGCGAACCGCATAGATCACACGGGACGATCGGAAATTGCCGTACCTCGCCGTAGCGCGCGAGGTTGGCCTCCGTGACGTAGGCAAGCGGGCGCACGACGACGTGCTGCCCGTCGTCGGAGACGAGCTTGGGCGCCATCGCCTTCAGCTTGCCGCCGAAGAAGAGATTCAGGAAGAACGTCTCCAGGATGTCGTCACGATGGTGTCCGAGCGCGATCTTCGTCGCGCCGAGCTCGCGCGCGACCCGGTAGAGCGCGCCGCGCCGCAGCCGCGAGCAGAGCGAGCACATCGTGCGGCCCTCCGGGATCAATCGCTTCACGACCGAGTGCGTGTCCTGCACCGCGATGTGGAACGGGACGCCGATCGCGCGCAGGTAATCCGGCAGCACGTGCTCGGGAAACCCGGGATGGCGCTGGTCGAGATTGACCGCCACGATCTCGAAAGGCACCGGCGCGATCGACCGCAGCTTCAGCAGCACGTCGAGCAGGCCGTAGCTGTCCTTCCCGCCCGACAGGCACACCATCACCCGATCGCCGGCCCCGATCATGTCGTAGTCGGCAATGGCCTGCCCGACGAGGCGGCGCAGCCGCTTCTCGAGCTTGTTCGCTTCGTAGGCTACTTTTTGCAGCCGCTTGATGTCGGGGGCGTTCATATCGCTGGGACGCTCGAGAGCCGGAACGCGATTATCGCAGAGCGGGAGTCCGCCGGCGAGGGCGAAACCGCGGGTTGCGGGGTGATCGGCCGTCGGGGATCATGGCTTCGTCATTCGAGGGAGCATTCATGCGTACCGTCATTGCCTGCCTCACCGTCGTGATCCTCGCCGGATGCGCGGCGCCGGGACCCGCGCCGCTCACCCCGTCTCCCGAGATCTCCCCCAACTTCGCCGTGCCGAGCGCGCGCGAGCGCATGGTCTTCCTCGCGAAGCAGGAGTGGATGCTCTTCGGGCGCCCGGTCGTGACATACGATGCGAGCGGCACGGCGACCGTGCAATACGAGGATGACGGCGCCGGCACGCACGAAGTGCAGCCGCCGTATCTCGCGCGGGTGCTGATGTACTGGTACAGCGTGACGCGACTGCCGATCATCGGCAACCAGGGCGAGCTGCGCCCCTGGTCCGCGGCTTTCATCGCGTGGCTCGCGCGCGGGGCGGGTCTCGCGCCCGCCGAGTTTCCCGAAACCGTCCTGCACTGGGACTACATCGAGCGATTCCTCGCCGCGCGGGACGGCGACCGTTTCGCCACGCGCGACCCGGCAACCTATGCGCCGCGGGTCGGCGACCTCGTCTGCGTCGCGCGATCGAGCTACGCCGCGCCGGAGTTTGCGGATGAAGTGAAGGGTTTCGCGCAACTGCGGCGCGGACCGTACCACTGCGATCTCGTCGTGGCCGAGGCGCCCGGCGGGATCGAGGCGATCGGCGGAAACGTCGCCGACGCAGTTTCGCTCGTGCGCCTGCCCGTCGATTCTAGCGGCCTGCTGCTGCCGCGTCCGGAAAGCCCTTGGGCTGCGGTGCTGGAGAGTCGCGGAAGATAGCTGCGGACCGACCCCCCGTTCAAAGCCGCGAGTCGGTCACCGTCTGGCCATGCTCGACTTCGGGCGCGCCGTCGAAGTACGGGCCGATCAGGTCACGCCACTTCTTGAAGTCCGGCGAATTGCGGAAGCCTTCCATGTGGGACTCGACGCTGTCCCAGCGCACGAGCAGCACGTACTTGCCCGAATTCTCGATCGAGCGCACGAGCTCGTGGGAACGATAGCCTTGCGCAGCGCTGATGACCCGGGACGCCTCGCGAAAAGCGATCTCGAACTGCCCGTCCTGGCCGGCCTTCACACGGATGGCTGCGATTTCCAGAATCACGATTGAGCGTCTCCTCTGCCACGGTGATCAGAACTCCGCGCGCGCGCGGGGATATACAAGGGGCTTACCCCTTGTTTGTTCCCGGGGGATATACAAGGGGGCATTCCCCCCTTGTTCGTACGATCGGGGTTTGCCTTGCACGCTAATATCGTTTCGCGAATTCGCCTGGGCATGCATTCTGTGGGGGCCTGCTAGAGATTGATGCTGCGTCCACCGTCGACCGCGATCACCTGCCCGGTGATGTAGGGCGCCTCGGCGACGAGGAAATAGACGGTGCGGGCAATGTCCTCGGCCTCGCCGGTGCGCTTGAGCAGCGTGTGGGAAACCACCCGCTGGCGCGCCACCTCGTCGTACGATCCATCATCGGGCCACAGGATCGGTCCCGGCGCGACGCCGTTCACTCGCACGTCGGGACCCAGCTCGCTTGCGAGCGAACGCGTCAGGCCGGCGAGTCCCGCCTTCGCCACGCTATAGACGACGTAGCGCTTGAGCGGACGGTCCGCGTGGATGTCCGTGATGTTCACGATGCAGCCGTGCGCTTTCCTGAGGTGCGGCGCCGCGGCCTGCGCGAGAAACAGCGGCGCCTTGAGATTCGTGCCGACCAGATCGTCCCAGTCGGTCGATTTGATCTCGCCGACAGGCGTCGGGTAGAACGTCGACGCGTTGTTGACCAGAATGTCGAGTCCGCCGAAGCGCTCGACCGTCGTCTTGACGAGCTCCGCCACTGCGCTGATGTTGAGTAGATCGGCACGCACCGAGGCGCACGAATTCGCGCGCGCCCCGTTCAGCTCTGCGACGAGCGCCTTTGCCGCCTCCTGGGAATTTCTATGGTGAACCATGACCGCCGCGCCGGCGTCGTTCAGCCGACGGACGATCGCGGCGCCGACGCGCTTTGAACCGCCGGTGACGAGCGCAACTTTTCCGGATAGGGGTGCGGTCATTCGCGTCCTGATGCGCTTCCCGATGCTTGTTCTCGCGCCGCTGTGCCGGCGCAGAGGCGATTGAGGATTCTACCGGAATGGCGCACTATGACGGCCCCTCATGGAGACGCGCGACACACTGCCGCCCCCTTCGCCCGAGGCCCTCGCGCACAGCGCGCGCGTGGTCGAGCACGTGCGCCGCGAGCTCGCCGCAGACGGCGGCTGGATGACCTTCGCGCGGTACATGGAGCTGGTGCTCTATGCGCCGGGATTGGGGTACTACAGTGCCGGCGCGCGCAAGCTCGGCGCAGACGGCGACTTCACGACGGCGCCGGAGCTGACGCCGCTCTACGGGCACTGCATCGCGCAGCAGGCGCGCCAGATCCTCGCGCTCGGCCTGGACGAGATACTGGAAGTCGGCGCAGGCTCGGGCGCACTCGCGGCCGAGCTCCTGGAGGAGCTCGATCGGCTGGGCGCAGCGCCGCGGCGATTTCTCATTCTCGAGCTCTCCGCGGACCTGCGCGCGCGCAGCCGCGACCTCCTCGCCGAGCGCGTGCCGCATCTCATGGAGCGGATCGCCTGGTTGAACGTGCTGCCGCCGGCCTTCGAGGGGATGATCATCGGCAACGAAGTGCTCGATGCCATGCCGGTTCACATCGTGCGCGCGACCGGGCGCGACATCGAGGAAGGCGGCGTCGTCGCAAGTCGGGGAGATCGGCCATTCGAATGGAGCTTTCGGCCGGCCGCCGGCGAGCTGCGCGCGGCCGCGGATCAGCTCGGGCTCGCGCCGGGATACGTGACCGAGATCGCGCTCGCCGCGCGCGCATTCGTGCGGAGCGTCGGCGCGATTCTCGAGCGCGGCGTGATGCTATTCGTGGATTACGGTTTCCCCGCGCGTGAGTACTACCATCCGCAACGCGCCCAGGGCACGCTCATGTGCCACTACCGCCACCGTGCGCACACGGATCCGTTCTTCCTGCCGGGGCTGCAGGACGTCACCGCGCACGTCGACTTCAGCGCGATCGCCGCTGCGGCCTCGAGAGCGGAACTGGACGTTCTCGGATACACGAGCCAGGAGCAGTTCCTGGTGAACTGCGGGATCACCGACCTCATGTTGCGCACGTCACCGGAAGATCCGTCGCGCTATCTACCCACCGCTGCTGCGGCGAGCAAGCTGCTTTCGCCCGCCGAGATGGGCGAGCTGTTCAAGGCGATCGCGTTCGGGCGCGGCGTACCGGACGAACTCGCCGGATTCGCGTCGGGGGACCGCCGGCACACTCTGTAAAATGCGCGGATGAACAGGTTCTCGATCGGCATGGTCGCGCTCTCCGCCTGGGTCGGCGCGACCGTCATGAGCGCAGCGCTCGCGCAAAGCTCCGGGGAGCAGTCCGTGGCAGCGGCGCGCATGCGCTGGCAGGAGAGTCCGCATGGTCCGATGCTGGCACGGATTCTTCCGCCGACCTTCACGCTGGCGCAGCTTCCGGACCCCGACACGCGTGGCGCCGCGCTCGTCGTCGAGTATTGCGTGCAGTGCCACAATCTTCCGAACCCGGCGATGCATCATGCCAAGAAATGGCCCGGCATCGTCCAGCGCATGGTTGTGCGTATGCAGGGCAAGGGTAATCTCGGCACCCTGATGAAGGAGATGATGGCCGGGGTCAAGGCGCCGACCGACGAGGAGCAGGTGGTGCTCGTCGCCTACCTGCAGCGTTATTCCCAGCGCCCGCTGGACTGGCGGAAGTATCCGGACATCGAGTCCGATCAGGCGAAGGCGTTTCGACTGGCTTGCAAGCAATGCCACGCTCTTCCCGATCCGCAGCGCCACACCGCGGCGGAGTGGCCCGCGGTGGTCGCGCGCATGGAAAAAAACATGCTCTGGATGAACCGGGTTGTCGGCTCGAAGCCCGACCCCGACGAGCCGCAGTTGCGCGTCGAGGACATACTCTCGTACCTTCAAAAGCATGCGGCAAGGTAAGGCCGGAAGTTCTCGCACCGGAAAAACCTGAAGGTCACGAACAGGAGGGAACCGGCTGGTTCCCTCCCGTTACCCTCCTTCCCGTTAAAACCATCCTCATTTCAGCCCACGAAGCCAAGTGATCACGCGATCGGCGACCGTCTTCCAGTCCGCTTCCAGCATCATCGCGTGCCCGAGCCCGGGAATCACCTCGATCGGGCTTCCGAGCATCGCGGCGCCGATCCGCATCTGATCGATCGGCACCAGAAGATCGTCCGCCGCCGCGAGCCAGAGGAGCGGCGTGCGGTTCAGCCGCCACAGCCACGGCAGCGCGAAGAGCGTCATGTCCCAGATCGCGCGCTGCGACTCGGGTTGCGTGCGCCGGAACCATTCGGCGAGCTTCGCGGAATCGACCGGCCCGGAGAAAAGTGCCTTCTGCATCGCCGCGGGAGACGCGCGGCCATGCGAAAGCAGCGTGTTCATCTCGGCGAAGAGCGTCGGGTTCTCGAATGCAAGCTTGAGTTGCGACACGAATAGCCCCTGCGGGGGAACCGGAGCGAGCAGTGCCATGGCCGGTACGGGGGCGTCCTCGAGGTACTTCTGCGCGACGAAGCCGCCCATCGAATGGCCGACGAGCACCGGCGGTCTTCCGATCCGGTTCACCGCCTCGAAGACGTCCTCCACGTACTCCTGGATGCTGTTCGTCATCAGCGATTCGCGTCCGCGGCTCGCGCCGTGCCCGCGAAACGAGAGGGCGTAGCTGGTGAAACCCCGTCCCGCGAAATGCGCGAGGAAGTGCTCGGCCCAGCACCATGCGCCGGTGAATGCGCCGTGCAGGAAGAGCAACGGATGGGGATGCTCCGCTCCGAGCGGCTTGGCCTCGAGAAGCTCGAGCCGGTCGCCCGCGCCGGCGCGGATGTCGCGCGTCATCGCTATCGCAGGCCCGTCCGGCGACGTCAACCGGGCACTGCCATGCCGCGCTTGACGGCCGGGCGCGCCGAAATACCGTCGAACCAGCGCTTGACGTTCGGGTAGTCGGAGAGGTCGGTCTTGTGCCACTCGTGCCGCGCCACCCACGGATAGGTGGCGATATCGGCGATCGTGTATTCGCCGGCCGCAAGATAGGCGGCCTCACCCAGCCGCTTGTCGAGCACCCGGTACAGACGGTTCTTCTCGTTCGTATAGCGCTCGATCGCGTAGGGCACCTCGACCTTGGCCGAACGCAGAAAGACGTGCAGCTGGCCGAACATCGGACCGACGTGGCCCATCTGGAACATGAGCCATTGCAGCACCTCGTACCGCGCACGCAGGGTTTCGGGCAGGAACTTGCCGGTCTTGCCGGCGAGGTAGATCAGGATCGCGCCGGATTCGAACATCGTGATCGGCTGTCCGTCCGGCCCGTCCAGGTCGACGATCGCGGGGATCTTGGAGTTCGGATTGATCGCAACGAATTCGGGTGTGAATTGATCACCTTTGGAAATGTCGATGCGGTGAACATTGTAAGGCAGCCCGATCTCCTCGAGCATGATGGAGACCTTGCGGCCGTTGGGCGTCCCCCAGGTATAGAGTTCGATCATCGCTAGTCCGTGGTTGTCGTGGATGTCGGGGTTCTCGTCGATGTTCGTGGTTATGGCGGATTTACCTGCATAATCGCCCGTTGCGCGAGTTTACCGTCAACCGACCCGCAATCCAACGAAAGCTCCCTTGCTGAAGTGGCTTCTCACGCTCGCGATCGCGCTGGTGATCCTCACCGCGTTCAGTCCGCTTTTCGCGCGCTTCGGTCTGGGGCGGCTGCCCGGCGACATGACGTTGCACTACAAGGGCCGCAACTACTATCTGCCTTTCACGACGACGATCCTGCTGTCGCTCGCGCTCACACTGATCGCGCGCTTCCTGTAATTTCTACCCGGTCATCGCCGATGCGACCGCGGCCACGCGCGCGTCACGTATCGCGTCCGGCACGCGTTCGGCGTTCTCCGCGGCGATCCGAGCCGAATCGACGCCCTGAGCCGCCTTGAGCGCATGGACCACGTGCTGCGCGACGCGATAGTGCCGATCGCGCCCTCTCGCCAACGCGTCGCAGTCGACTGCCTCCAGCAGGGCCGCAAACCGGTCCGGCCGGCGGAATGCGTCGCATCGCGTGAACAGGTCGACCAGGTCGGCAGCCGCCAGCCGGTCGGCATCCTCGATCTGCGCCGAGAATCGCGCCGCGAGCAACGCAAGGTCGCGAAATTCGCCCGGGCATCTGAGGCGTTCACACGCGCCCTCCACCGCACCCGGATCGGCGCCGGCGAGAAGTGCCGCGAACCGTTCGACGGGCGCGAGGCCGCGTTCCGCGGCGATCGTCAGCGCAGCGAGTGCGCGTATGTCGTCCAGCTGCGCCCATTCCGGCAGCACGCGCGCAAGCGCCCCGGACTTGGCGAGCACCGAGAACATCCGGGCGGGCACCGGCTCGGCGAGACCTTTGGCGAGCTCCTGCCAGACGCGCTCTGGAACGAGGGCATCGGCCTCGCCGCGCGCAACCATGGTGCGCATGAGCACCGCGGTCTCGTCTGCGATCCGGAATGCCGGAAAGCGCGCCGCGAATCGTGCCACGCGGAGGATGCGCACCGGATCCTCGACGAAGGCGGCGCTGACGTGGCGCAGTATCCCTGCCTGAAGATCCGCAGCGCCATGATGCGGATCGATGAGCTCGCCCGCTTCGGTGCGCGCGATGGCGTTGATGGTGAGATCGCGACGCGCGAGATCCTGTTCGAGCGTGACGTCCGGCGCGGCGTACACCTGGAAACCCCGGTAGCCGCGCGCAGTCTTGCGCTCGGTCCGCGCGAGTGCGTATTCCTCGTGCGTGTCCGGATGCAGGAACACCGGAAAATCCTTCCCGACCGGGCGATATCCGCGGCGCTCCATTTCCTCGGGCGTTGCGCCGACCACGACGTAGTCGCGGTCCTGCACCGTCAGACCGAGCAGCTCGTCGCGAACGGCCCCGCCTACGGCATAGACTTTCATCG
>JBAVOG010000737.1:0-1532 GCA_049691875.1 Burkholderiales bacterium
GAACCAGACGCGGCGCCATCGGCGCGGCAAGCGCGCGAAACGCAGCCAATCTGTCCTCATCGAGGCCTTCGACCGGAAGGCAGAGCAGCGTCTCACTGCCACTCGCGATGATCACCGGCCTTCCAGAACGAAATTCAGCGAGCGCCCGGCTGGCACCCACTTGCTCGCGAGTCCCGCATAGGATGGAACTCAATTTTCCGTCACCATTGCGCATTGATGATTTGCAAACCCAAAGTCAGATTATTTCGGTCCGAGCACGATGCATTATGACCTTTGAGCTTTTTGCGCGTCGCGCGTCTTGCGCTCTCCGTCAGCGTGACAGTTGTTCGTATTGATGCAGGGCACGCATGGATTCCTGGGCCACCATTCCTGAATTATTTCGCTCCGGAGCGGCTCCACTACCGCCCCCCTGGGAAGCAGTATTCGGGCCGCTGCGCGCGGGAAAGGCCGACGACATCGTGGTTGTCGGCCAGCTCGGCCAATCGCTCGACGGCCGCGTCGCCGCCCCGACTGGACATTCGCACTACATCAACGGACCGGCTGGGCTGGCGCATTTGCACCGGCTGCGCGCCTTGGTCGATGCAGTGGTCATCGGGATCGGGACGGCGCTCGCGGACGATCCGCAACTGACCGTACGGCGCGTTTCAGGCCCGCATCCTGTTCGCGTGGTTATTGACCCCTCCGGACGCCTGCCTGCGAGCGCCCGGCTCCTCGCCAACGATGGGGTGCGACGTATGGTGCTGAGCGCCAGCGGCGTGCGGCAGCCACTGCCACCGGGTATCGAGATCGTGGGATTGCCGAAGTCCGGCGGCCAGATCGCTCCGTCGACAATCATTGCGGCCCTGGCGGAGCGCGGTTTGCGCCGTATCCTGATCGAAGGCGGCGCGGATACCGTTTCGCGGTTCCTGGCTGCCGGCTGCCTCGACCGGCTGCATTTGATCGTGTCTCCGATCGTGCTCGGCTCCGGGCGCGTAGGTCTCGCGCTGCCGCCGATCGAACGTGCTGATCAGGCGCTGCGTACCTCCATGCACGTTCACAGACTGGACGGTGAGGTGCTGCTCGACTGCGATCTGTCGGCTCAGCGCGTGCCGGTTCTAACGACGGTGTAGCGATGCGGACGGAGCGGGAGCAGATCGAAGCGCTCACGCGGGTGTGCGTCGACGATCTCTTGTCCGGATTTGGCCTGGGTGGGCTGCGCCGCGGCCGGCGCTTGCTGGAGTTGCTCTCCCGAGTTCCGGCGCAGCGCGTGGCGCGTGAAATAGCGAACTACGACCGGATCGTGGGCGAATCGGGGCTCAGTGCCGGGGGCGCCTGGGCGCTGGAGCGGATGGTCGGGCGAGTTGAGATCGAGGGCCGAGAGCGCGTGCCGACAGAGGGTTCGTTGCTGATCGTCTCCAATCACCCGGGGCTGGCTGACGCCGTCGCACTGTTCAGCGCCATCCCAAGGCCCGACCTCCGAGTAGTGGCAGCTCAATGGCCACTTCTGGACGCGCTCCCGAACACATCGCGGTACTTGATCACGGTCGCGAAGG
>JBAVOG010000738.1:0-10028 GCA_049691875.1 Burkholderiales bacterium
GCGGGAGGCGGCGCGACCGGGCCGGCCGGCGCGTTGAGCCCCGACTTGACCGCCTGCGCGTGGCAACGCACGAGCTCGGCGAAGAACTGATTGCGCGACTCGGGCACCAAGGCGATCAGATCCATTCCGGCGTGCAGCCGCTTGAGGAGCTCGGGCAGGAGGCTGACGAGCTTCTTGCGATCCTCGCCGCTTTCCTTGGGCGCCACGCTCCAGATCAGATCGTCCATGGTTCCCAGTGTGATGGCCCAGCGCTCGCTACCTTCGCCATGCGCGGCGTAGCTGACGACGAGCGCCTTCTCCCAGATCTGCTCGAGGAAAGTGCGGACGGGCTCGGGCATGTCGCGCATGTCGACGCGGCGCGAGACCTCGTCGCTCGCCACGACTCGCGCGATCTCGAGGCGCTCCCGATCGTGCACCACCTTCGCCGACTGCTCGGAGAAGGCGGACAACCGTTGCTCTTCCTCGGCGAGAAACTCCTCGAGCTCCGCCACGAGGTTATCGAAGAGATCCAGCTTGCTCTCGAAGCCGTTGATCACGCGCTGCACGATGCTGTCGATCTTGGCGTACAGCGGGTCGGTCTCGTCCGCCGCACCCGTCCAGCCGACCGCGGCGGCGGCCAGCGAGTCGAGCAGCTTGCGCGTCGGATGAGTCTTGTTCGAGAAGAACCTCTTGTCGAGGATCGCGACTTTCAGGATAGGGATCTGCAGGCGGCCGATGAGCGCCTTGATGGCATCGGGGATGCGCTTGTCGTCGAATACGTAGTCGAACAGCATTGCCACGATGTCGATCGTCATCGCGTCCATCTGTCCGAAACCCGCCGCCAGGTTCGAGGCCTTGATCTCGTGGAGAACGTTGGCCTTTCCGGACAACAAGGCGGCGGCATTGAGACCGGGGACCGCGGCGCCCAGCGCTTCCATACGGCCTTGCTGCAGATGGGTCAGCCCCTGCATCGCCGCAAGGCTCGCTTCGCTGGGCGGCATCACGGGCCACTGGGTGTTTCCGGTGACCCCGGCCACGCCGGCGCCGCGGGCGCCCCCGACCAGCTGCTGGAGCAGCGCGAACCAGTCCTTGGCATCGGCGCCGGGAACGGGCGGCGAATTCGGGGCTTTCGCCTGGGCAGATCCAGCGCCGTCGGAAGTCCGTTGCGTCTTGCGGGCGCCGAGCCGGATCTGGGGAAGAATGTTGCGCTGGATCAGAAGGTCGTTCAGGTCGTGATAGATCGTCTCGATCTCGTCGATCATGTACTGCTCGATCAACTTGACGACCGCCGGCTTGGCCTGACGGCCGAGCTTGAGCGAATCGAGTCCCTGCTTGACGGCTGCGCCGATGGTATTGGGACCAAGCGGATTGTCGTCATCCTCGAGCTGAGGGTTCTGCAGCACGACGGCCATCCGGCGCGTCAGGGCGTAGAGCGTGTCCTTGTTGATGTCGCGCAGCTTGTTGACCAGGTTGCCGAGCGCGATGTTGTCCTCGAGGACGCCGTCCTCGAGCAAGGACAGCTCCATCGTGTCTCCGGTGGACGGGGAGGGTGGACGACGCTTGACCTCGCGCCGTGCCTTGTCGTTGAACTGGGTCAGGAACTCGCGCTCTACCGCCGCGCAGAACCCTTGCAGATTGGCGCGCGATTCGTCGCGTGCCTCGAAATACTGGTTGCGGAGCTCGCGATCGGTGGAGTTGTACGCGAGCTCGAAGAGGTCCTGCTCGACCTTGCCGAGGATTCCGCGCATCGCGGAGGAGACCCGGACCAGCGCAAACTCGCGGCATTCTCGCGCGAGCGCGAACGACTCGCCGGAAGCACTCGGTGCGCGCGTCGCCCGCTCGTTCAAGGTGACGACGTTCGACGGCAAGCGTGACGCCACGGCACACCCTCCTGCGGGCTACGCCCGCTTTTCCATTCGGCCGTACTTGCAGCCGAAGGCAACACGCGCGCCCCGCGCGACTGCTGCCGCGGAGAGCATCACCTGACTTGCGGGTCGGGAGTCCTCGAGAGGGATTGGTGCTGACGGGAACGGGCTTTGACGGCGACCCGGACACATCGGCCTGGCAATCCCGCTGTCATTGGACTCACGTCCGTTAGACCGGTGATTTTGCGTCCCCACCTTTCGGTGGGTTTGCCCTTGTTCAGACCTGCCTTCGCCTTCCCGCGCAGGGAATGCGAAGACTGCGTTTAGTAGTACTTTATATGCTCTATGACATTAGCATCGGGCGCGTACGGACGCAATTGAATCAGCGGGGGGTTGATCCCGCAATCTGAGGGCAGCTGTGACATAGTTCGCGCGACTTTCCGACACTGTCGGAAGGCCGTCAATGTGGATCCGGGCGCCCGGCTCGGGCCAGACCTAGCGACCCTGAAAACGCGGCTCCCGCTTGCCGAGGAAGGCCCTTTGGCCTTCGAGGTAGTCCTCGCTCGCGTAGCAGGCGTCGATGAGCTCCTGGACCGCGGTGAGATCCTGCGGCGAGGCTGCGTGGGCCGCGGCGCGAATGGCGCTCTTGGCGGCGCGTACGGTGAGCGGTGCATTCTCTGCAACGATTCTGGCGTACTCGGCAACGTGCTCGTCGAGCGTGTCAGACGGCAGCGCTGCGCTGACAAATCCCATGTGCACCGCCTCGGCCGCATCAATGCGTCGTGCGCTGAAGAAGAGATCGGCGGTGTTGGCGGGGCCGATCAGCTCGACGAAGCGCCGAATGCCATCCAGCCGGTAGCCTACGCCGAGACGCGCCGCAGGCATGCGAAACGTGCTGTCCGTAGCGCAGAAGCGCAGATCACAGCCCGCGGCGAGACCCAGACCGCCGCCAAAACAGACGCCGCGAATCTTCGCGATCACCGGTTTCGAGCAGGCCGGCGCAGCGTCATAGGCCGCCTCGACCGCGCGGTCGAACTCCGCGAGCCTGACCGGATCGTTCGTGAATTCCGAAATGTCGGCTCCGGCAGTGAAGTCGCTGCCGTCCCCCTCGAGCACCAGCACGCGGATCGCGTGGTCCGCATCCAGGGAAGCGATTGCCGCTGGCAGGTTGCGCCACATCTCGAACGTGAGCGCATTTCGCTTGCGTGAATTGGAGAAGACGATTCTTCCGACCGGCCCCGCGGTGCTGGCGACCAGACGGGGCATTTCATTGGGAGCAGTCATGATTCATGGATCCTCTTCCGCATCGATCTATTTCAGGGCCTGAAGCAGGTTGTTGAAGTCGTCGGTCCAAAGGGCCAGCGCGGGATTGGCGTCCAGTTTTCGAGCCCGCCAATCCGATGCGAACGGAGCGAGCGATTCCGCCGCCCGCGCGATGACAACCCAGTCGGTCTTGGTCCGATGACTGTCTTCCGTGGAGATCCCGTCGTCGGAGATCAGCAGCGCATGCAGGCCCTTCTCGTGCGCGACGCGGGCGACCACGGGCGGAAGGTCCAGGTATCGATTGGTCGCGTGCACGATCAGCAAACCATTCGGCTTCAGGTGACGCAAGTAGACATCAAACGCTTCCACGGTGAGCAGATGCGCGGGAATCGCGTCTCCCGAGAAAGCGTCGATCGCCAGGAGGTCGAACCCCTGGGTCGGCTCCCGCTCGAGGCTGAGGCGGGCATCGCCCAGCACTATCTCGGTCTTGGCCCGGCTTTCGCCCAGATAGGTGAAATAGCTCCGGGCAATCGCGATCATCTCCGGATCGATCTCATAGAATCGCATCACGTCGCCCGCCGATCCGTATGCGGCGAGCGTCCCCGCTCCCAGCCCTACCGCCCCGATCCGTGCCGGGTGCTTGATCGTCGCGAGTGCCAGGCCGATCCCGCTCTGACTCGAATAGTAGGTACTGGGCTGGATGCGCCGGGGATCCGGTGCGAGGTACTGGCCGCCGTGCAGGATTGCGCCGTGACGAAGCGAGCGCCACGCCGCATCGCCGCCGTAATCCCGCACGCTCACCGCACCATAGAAGTTGCGCGCGACATGCAGGGCGCCGTCCGTGACCTTGTCGATCTGGGCATGACTGCCCCAGACCGTCACGGGGAGGGCAATGGCGAATGCCACGGCCCAGCCGCTGCGCGATGCGGCGAGGTGGGCAAGGAGGAGTACCGCGCACGCAACGAGTGCGAGCCCGAGCTCGAAGTAACCTACGAGCGCCAGCGGCGCAACGATGCCGATCAGCACGCCGCCGATCGCGCCACCCAGAGCGATGGAGAGGTAATAGCCTGTGAGGTAGCGTGGATCCGGGCGGAGCGCGGCAAGCTCGCCGTGGCAGACCATGCACGCCGCGAAGAGCCCGACGAGGAAGATCGGCGCCACCAGTTCGAGTTCGAGGCTGTCGAGCAGCAGCGCCATCGCGACGAGGCTCGCAACGAGCAGACCGAAAAACAATCGACGCCGGTACCAGTGGCTCGTGTCGAAGCAGAGCACGAAGGTGAGGAGATAGAGCGAGAGCGGGGCGACCCACAGGAACGGTACCGATGCGATGTTCCGCGAAAGATGGTTCGTCACCGCGAGCAGCATGACGACGCCGAGCGCCGAAAGGGCAAGCCATGTGGCGCGCGCAGCGATCGTCGGAGGAAGGGCGGTCGGCGCGCCCACCGGCGACTTCTCGACCGGGTCGAGTGGCTGGCGCGCGATGTGCCAGGCGGCCGCGGCGCACAGCGAGACGAAGAGCACATATCCGGCGGACCAGGCGAGGACCTGTGTGCGGACGGGGATCCAGGGCTCGATGTAGAACGGATAGGCGATCAGCGCGAAGACCGCGGCGAGATTCGACAGTGCGAACAGCCGGTAGGGCGTGCCCGACGGAAAGCTGCGCGCGAACCACGCCTGCAGCAGAGGGCTCGTCGTGGCGAGCAGGAAATAGGGAAGTCCGATCACCGCGACGAGCAATCCGAGAATCCGGAGCACCGGGTCTTCACTGCCGACCGGCTTCCATGCGAGACCGGGGACGATCGGCAGCGCCACGAGGCTGGCCACGAGCAGTCCGAGATGCGTCCAGCCCTGCGCTGCGGGCCTGCATTTCCTCACCATGGCATCCGCATAGGCATAGCCTGCGAGCAGACCGGTCTGGAAGAAGACCATGCACGTGGTCCAGACCGCCGCTGAACCGCCGAACCACGGCAGGATCTGCTTGGCGATGAGCGGCTGCACGAGGAACAGCAGAAACGCGCTCAGGAAGACGGTGACGGTGTAGACGGAAAGCATCCAAATGACGCCGAGACACGGGGACCGGAGCGTCTTGCCGGTCGCAGGAGGGCGCGCGAATTCTATCAGGCGAATGGCCCGTCCACGTCGACTTCGTGGCGGCCTGATAGCATTGCAGAGGCTGCCAAACCACGGCGACTGCAGGAACGCATTGACATGGACCGCACCGAGCGCTTCTACAAGATTCACCAGCTGCTGAGCCGGAAGGGAATCGTTCCCGTCCAGGATTTCCTCGGCGCGCTCGATGTCTCGCTCGCAACCTTCAAGCGGGACCTGGAGTACCTGCGCGATCGCCTGCACGCGCCGATCGAGTGGGATCGGGAGCGCCGCGGTTACCAGTATGTCGCTGCATTGGCGGACGCGCCGCGCTACGAGCTCCCCGGCCTCTGGTTCAGCGCTGCGGAGATCCGCGCGCTCCTCACGATGCAGCATCTGCTGGTCGGACTGCAGCCGGGCCTGCTCGAGCCGCACGTGAAGCCGTTGCTGGCGCGGCTGCGCACGCTCCTCGGGTCGGGGGAACACACGGCGGACGAGATCGAGCGCCGCATCCGGATTCTGCACCTCGGGTCGCGCGCCGTGCAGTTGCCACACTTCGAGCACGTGGCGAATGCGGTGCTGGCCCGCAAGCGACTGGATATCGTCTACCGCAGCCGCGGGTCCGATCAGACGACTTCGCGCGAGATATCGCCGCAACGTCTCGTCCATTATCGTGAGAACTGGTACGTCGATGCCTGGTGCCATCTGCGCGACGGGCTGCGCAGCTTTTCAGTGGACGTGATCCAGCGCGCGCGCCAGCTCGACACCGCAGCGAAGGCTGTTCCCGAACCGGAGCTCGACGAGATCCTCGCGAGCGGCTACGGAATATTCTCCGGGCGCGTGACCGCCTGGGCGAAACTGCGGTTCACGCCGGAGCGCGCCCGCTGGGTCGGCACCGAGGCGTGGCATCCCAAGCAGAAGGGGCGGTACGAGAAGGACGGCAGCTACGTGCTCGAGCTGCCCTACGCCGATTCGCGCGAACTCGTCATGGACATTCTTCGCCACGGGCCGGAAGTCGAAGTGCTCGAGCCGGCGGAGCTGCGCCGGGTGGTGCAAGACCAGCTCGCGGCCGCCGCCGCGCGGTACGGGAAATCAACGGCAGATGAGCCGGGCAGAAGGTAGACGACTGGCACGGTGGCTCATCGACTGAGCCAGCAGTCTCCCGACAATGGGCTCTTCTGATTCCTGCCGGAGTCTCAGCAATGGTCCAGCCAGAGCTCTTCGAAATCTTCGACGTCAGCGCGCTCGTCCCGATGGCGGTGTTCCTGCTTTGGTGGGTGCTGGGAGATTGACTGCCCCAGGCACCGCGGCGCTCCTGCGAGAATAGGGGCGCATGCTGAGCGTCATCCAATCGAATTGTCCGGAAATCCTGGCCGATCGGCTTGCCGATCTGCTGCGCAATGAGCCGCCGCAGCCGCTCGTGCAGGAGACGATCGTGATCCAGTCGGAAGGCATCGCGCGCTGGTTGAAGCTCGCGCTTGCCGAGCGGCTCGGCATCGCGGCAAACATTCGATTCCCGTTTCCCGCAAGCTTCGTGTGGGAACTCGTCGCGCGCGTGGTGCTCTCCGTGCCGGAGGAGTCGCCACTCGCACCGGAGGTGCTGAAGTGGCGCGTTGCAGCCGCACTTGCGCGGGTTGCGGGCGATGCACGATTCGGGGCGATCGAACGCTACCTCGCCGACGGGGACCACCTCAAGGCCTACCAGCTCGCCCAGCGGCTGGCGACAGTGCTCGATCGCTACCTGGTCTACCGGCCCGACTGGATTGCCGCGTGGCGGGCGGGCCGGGAAGCCCATCTAGGTGCGCACGAGGCGTGGCAGGCCGCGCTGTGGCGTGAAATCGCAGCCGGGCTTCCCGCGGCGGCGCAAACCGATCCGCGCGAACGATTCATGAATGCCATCCACGAACGCGCGGCCGCGCGCGAGGCGCTGCCTCCGCGTATCCATCTCTTCGCTCTGGAGGCGTTGCCGCCGCCCTATCTCGAATTCTTCCGCCACATTGCACGCCATCGGGACGTGCGGCTGTGGATCGTGAATCCCTGTCGCGAGTACTGGCCACTGATCGAGGATCCGCGGCGCGTCGCACGCGCAGTCGCAGAGACGGGGCCGCAGGGCGGGCATCGGGAGACCGGCAATCGCCTCCTCGCCTCACTCGGCCGGCATGGCCGCGCGCTCATCGACGCCGTCGTGGAGGATCCCGGAGGCGCCGAGGGCGAGTACGTTGATCCGGCCGAGGACCGGCGCACGCTGCTCGCGGCGCTGCAATCGGACGTCCTCGCACTGCGCGAGCGCGGTGACGAGGGTGCGCCCATGCTCGACTTCGACCCGGCGGACCGTTCGCTAGCCGTTCAGGTCTGCCACAGTCCGATGCGCGAGGTCGAAGTCCTGCACGACCAGTTGCTCGACCGCTTCGCCCGGGATCCGACGCTGCGCCCGGCGGATGTCCTCGTGCTCGCTCCGGACGTTGCGATGTATGCGCCACTCATCGACGCCGTGTTCGGTACCGCGCCCAAACCCCGGCATATTCCCTACGCCATTGCTGACCGAGCGCGGACGGCGGATACCGCGACCCTGCGCGCCTTTCGCGCGCTGCTTGCGATTCCCGAGGGACGGCTCGAAGCCGAGCAGGTGCTCGCGTTGCTCGAATTTCCGGCGGTCGCGCGCCGGTTCGGGATCGGCGCCGAGGATCTCACCACCCTGCGAACATGGGTCCGGCAGGCGGGAATCCGGTGGGGACGCGACGAGACCACGCGTTCCGGGCTCGGATTGCCGCCGGCGCGCGCGCACAGCTGGCGCGCGGGCCTCGAGCGACTCTTTCTCGGCTACGCCATGGCAGGTGATGGTTCGCAACTCTTCGCCGGGACGCTCCCGATCGACGGCGTGGAAGGAGGCGACGCGAATCTTGCTGCGTGCCTCAGCCGGTTTGCGGAGAGTGTGTTCGCGCTGGACGAGGTCTTGCGTACCGGCGGGACACTCCGCGCGTGGAGCGACGTGCTTGCCGAAACGCTCGAACGGTTCATTGCACCGGACGAGGACGAGACGTCCGAGATCATCGCGATCCGCACGGCTGTGGAGCGGATGGCGCGCGACGCGGACGAGGCCGGCTTCCGCGACGAAGTGCCTCTTTCGGTGGTTCGTGCCCATCTGGACGGCGTGCTCGGTAGCGCAGTTCGCAGCAGTGCCTTCCTTGCGGGGGGCGTCACCTTCGCCGCACTCGGCCCCTCGCGGCCTGTACCCGCGCGCCTCGTGTGGATGATCGGCCTGAACGACGAGAGTTTTCCGCGCGTCGAGCATCCGCCCGTTTTCGACCTCGTCGCGCGCCACGGGCGGCGCGGCGATCGGACGCGCCGCGAGGAGGATCGCTATGCCTTTCTCCAGTCGATGCTCTCGGCGCGCGAGGCGCTTGGCGTGAGCTACACCGGGCGCAGCGTCCGCGACAACAAGGCGATTCCCCCTTCCCCTCTCCTGACAGAACTCCTGGAGATCGCGCAGCGCGCGTTTATCCCGGAAGAGCGCGCAGCCGCAATGCGCACCATCGTCGTGGTGCATCCACTCCAGCCCTTCAGCCAGCGCTATGGCGGACCCGATGCCAGCCTCTTCACGTACGCCGAGGAATACGCCCGGCGCATTCCCTCGCCAGGCACGCCGCGTTTTGCCGGACACAGGCTCGCGGATACCGGCGCCTCTTCCGCAATCCTCACGATCGAAGCGCTTGCACGCTTTCTCGCCAATCCGGCCCGCCACTTTCTCGAGCGACGCCTGGGCGTGCGAATCGACGCAAGCGACGGCCCGCTCGAGGGCGCCGAGCCGTTTTCGCTGAACGAGCTCGCGGGTTGGGAGGCAGATCAGCGCGCGTTCGTTCTGCGCAGATCGGGACTTGGCGTCGGCGAAGTAGGCAGGGTCTTGCGCGCCGCGGGCATGCTGCCGGACGGAGCGGCGGGCGATGCGGCGCTTGCCGAGCGTCTGGCCGACATCGACCCGATTCTTGTTGCGCTCGATCGCGCAACCTTCCTGGCGCCG
Organism: Burkholderiales bacterium; assembly: GCA_049691875.1. Lineage (GTDB taxonomy): Bacteria > Pseudomonadota > Gammaproteobacteria > Burkholderiales > SG8-39 > JAABRB01. The sequence goes on from JBAVOG010000738.1 coordinate 9,214, forward strand.
ATCGAGACGGTGATCGACCTTCCCGGCACCATAACCCCGGTTCGGCTCGCGATCACGCTCGACGGCCTGACCGCGGAAGGTGGAATCGTCTGGCGCGTGGGCAAGTTGCGGGCCGTGGACCGCTTGCGTGCCTGGTTGGCACACCTCGCGCTAGTCGCGCTCGCGCCTGCGGGCGTGCAGCCGCGAACCCGACTCCTGTCGCGCACGCAGAATGTGCTCTTCGGCCCACCCGACCGCCCGCTGGCACAACTGGCAACACTTGCCGGGCTCTATGCGGGCGGCAGCAGCGAGCTGCTGCCGTTCTTTCCCGAATCGGCGCTCGCATTCGCGAGAACGTTGGCCAAAGGCGAGGACGCGGCGTGGGGCGCCGCTGCCAAGGCGTGGACGGACGAGCGTGACGGAGACGCCTATTTCGCGCTCGCGTTTCGTGATGTGAATCCGCTCGATGCGCAATTCGCCGCGCATGCCCGCGAGGTATGCGGACCGATGCTTGCAGCGGAGATCGAGGATGCTTGATCGGATCGCCGCGCCGCTCGACTTCGAGAGTGCCCCGTTGAGCGGGTCGGTACTCATCGAGGCCAGCGCGGGCACCGGCAAGACCTGGACGATCGCGGCCCTCGTGCTGCGGTTGCTGCTCGAGGAACGTCCCGCCGGTCCACGATACCGGATCGAGGACATACTGGTCGTGACGTACACGAAGGCGGCGACGGCCGAGCTCCGGGAACGGATTCTCGCCCTGCTCGTCGCGGCGCGTGAGGGGCTCGAAAGCGGGCGCGCGGAGGATCCGCGGGTGCGCCGTGTGCTCGCCGCCACTG
>JBAVOG010000739.1:0-4245 GCA_049691875.1 Burkholderiales bacterium
GCCCACCTCGAGAGGAAAATATGGCCAAAGCAATTCGTTTTCATAAGACCGGGGGTCCCGAAGTACTGGTCCTGGAAGACGTCCAGGTCGGCGATCCCGGCCCGGGCCAGGCGCGCGTTCGCAACCACGCTGCCGGGCTGAATTACCTCGACACCTATCAGCGCAGCGGGATGTACAAGATGGAGCTGCCGAGCGGCCTGGGACAGGAGGGCGCAGGCGTCGTGGAGGCCGTCGGATCCGGCGTGACCAACGTCAAGGCGGGCGATCGCGTCGCGTACGCGTCGGCTCCGGTGGGCGCCTACTCGGACTTGCGATTGATGCCGGCGGAGCGCCTGGTCAAGCTGCCCGACGCGATCCCCTTCGAGCAGGGCGCGGCGATGATGCTGAAGGGCATGACCGCGGAATACCTGCTGCGCCGCGTCTACAAGGTGAAGGCGGGCGATACGATCGTCTTCCATGCCGCGGCCGGGGGCGTCGGGCTCATCGCGTGCCAGTGGGCGAAGGCACTCGGGGCGACTGTGATCGGCACGGTCGGCTCGGACGAGAAGGCCGCGCTCGCGAAGGCGCACGGCTGCGACCACCCGATCGTGTACACGCGCGAGAACTTCACCGCGCGCGTGAAGGAGCTCACCGGCGGCAAGGGCGTGCCCGTCGTGTACGACTCGGTCGGCAAGGACACGTTCATGGGATCGCTTGACTGTCTGCAGCCGTTCGGACTGCTGGTGGTGTTCGGCGCCTCGTCGGGAGCGGTACCGCCGTTCGACATCAACCTGCTGCAGCAGAAGGGGTCGCTATTCCTCACCCGACCGACGCTGGTCACCTACAACGCGAAGGCCGAGGCGCTGGCCGAAAGCGCAAAGGCGCTGTTCGAGATGGTCACATCGGGAAAGGTCAAGATCGAGGTCAACCAGCGATATCCGCTGAAGGATGCGGCGCAGGCGCACCGCGATCTCGAAGCGCGCAAAACCACCGGCTCAACCATTCTGATTCCCTGACGGGCAGGTGATTCCAGCATGGCAACGCCGCGGAGACCGCGGCGTTGTTCTATGATCTTCCTCATGAACGCGCGCGGACACCCTGCCAGACTCGATCCGGAGTGGTTGCGCGAGCGTTTCTCGGCCGTTTCTCCCTACGAGCCGGTCACGACCGGTGACGGCCATCTGTTCCGCCGTGACGGTGTGATTCGCCCTGCGTCAGTGCTGGTCCCCGTGGTGAACCGGGAGACCGGACTCACCGTTCTTCTCACGCGGCGCACGGCGCACCTGCACGATCATGCCGGGCAGATCAGCCTGCCGGGCGGGCGGTCGGAAGGGAACGAATCGCCGGAGGAGACCGCGCTCCGCGAGACGGCCGAGGAGATCGGGCTCGATCCACGCCATGTCGAGCTGCTCGGGTCGCTCACCGACTACGTGACCGTAACCGGATACCGTGTCACACCAGTGGTCGGCCTCGTCTCGCCGCCCTTCGATCTTCATCCGGATACGTTCGAGGTCGCCGAGATCTTCGAGGTGCCCTTGACGGTCTTTCTCGATCCGGCGAATCATCAGCGCAACCGCGTCGTCAGCGAGGGTGTCGAGCGCCAGTACTACGCCATGCCCTATGGGCCGTACTACATCTGGGGGGCGACCGCAGGCATGCTGATGAATCTGTACCGATTTCTGACCCGGTAGCCTGCTCATGCCACTCGACTGCGGTCGCCACGCCGGCCGATGATCGCCGCGACTTATCGCTGGATCGACCGCAACATCCTCGAGCTCGGGCGCGAAATGCGCCTTTCGTACCTGCCGCCGCTGATGGTCTACGTGGCGGCGGGCATCTCGGGTCTGACGGGCATCGTCGGGACCTTTTTCGTCAAGGACTACCTCGGCCTCTCGGCGGCATTCCTCGCCGCGCTCGGCTTCTGGGCCGGAATCCCCTGGGCACTGAAGATGCCGCTCGGGCATCTCGTGGACCTCATCTGGCGGTGGAAGTCCGGTCTGGTCTTTCTGGGCGCGGGGCTGATCGCTGCGAGCCTGCTGATCATGATCGGACTGCTCGCGTCTCCCGACGCCATGCGCGCGGTCATGCGCGCCGAGGCGTGGTTCGTGTTGAGCGCGCTCCTCGCGCCCGTCGGCTATGTCGTGCAGGATGTGGTCGCGGATGCAATGACCGTCGAAGCGGTTCCTCGTGTCGACACCGACGGTCGGCCCGTCGACGCCGCCTCCCTCAAGCTCATGCACACCACGATGCAGACGCTCGGGCGGGTGGCGATCATCGGTGGATCGGTGGCCGTTGCGCTGGCGAACGTCACGCTGTTCAGCGGCGTCGAGCAGATGTCGGAAGCCGACAAGGTAGCCGTCTACATCCGGATCTACCAGTATGCGCTCGCGATACCCGTCATATCGGTGCTCGGCGTGATGCTCGGCGGCTGGCTGAAGATGCAGCACGCGCGAGCGCTGCGTTCGCAGGGATTCGGTTGGCGACAGGCGTTCGAATTGGCGAGCGGGCGGACCGAGCGGCCGGAGCCGAACTGGTGGATTCTCGGCGGCAGCCTGGTGTTCGTGGTCTTCACGCTGGCGATGGGGCTGGCGGATATCCCGTACAACCAGGAGATCATTTTCGCCGGCTCGTTCGGGATCATTTCCTTCCTCATGGTGAAGCTCATGCGCGAGCTGGATCCGGATGCGCGCCGGCTGCTGCTCGGCACCGCCATCATCATCTTCGTCTATCGCGCGATGCCCGGACCGGGTCCCGGCGCCACGTGGTGGATGATCGACGTGCTCCATTTCGATCAGCAGTTTCTCGCCGAACTCTCGCTGATCGCCAGCGCCCTGACGCTCTTTGGAATGTTCATTTTCCGGCGTTTCATGGCCGACCACTCGATCGCCTACATCGTGGTCTTCCTGACCATAGTGAGCACGGCTCTCAGTCTGCCGATCCTCGGCATGTACTACGGGCTGCACGAGTGGACCGCGTCGCTGACGGGAGGTGTCGTGGACGCGCGGTTCATCGCGGTGATCGACACTGCGCTCGAGTCCCCGCTCGGGCAGATCGCCATGATCCCGATGCTCGCCTGGATAGCGAACTCGGCGCCGGCCAATCTGAAGGCGACATTCTTCGCGGTGATGGCGTCGTTCACGAACCTCGCTCTCTCGCTGGCGCAGCTCGGCACGAAGAATCTGAACCAGATCTTCACGGTCACGCGCGAGGTGAAGGACCGCGCGAGCGGGGTCGTGAAGGTGCCTGAGGACTACAGCGAGCTCGGCTGGCTCTTCCTTGCGGCGACCGTCATCGGACTCTGCGTGCCGATCGCCGCGATCATCATCGTCAGGCGCGCGCGCCTCGGCAGCGCGTAACGCGATGCGCAGGACGGGCCCAGACGAACGGTCCGCGGGCGTCGTCGTGATGCGACGTGCGGCGCAGGGCTGGCGGCTTCTCGTCCTGCGCGCCTATCGCAACTGGGATTTTCCGAAAGGGCTGATCGAGCCGGGCGAGGTGCCGTTCGCGGCAGCGGTGCGGGAGACGCGCGAAGAGACCGGAATCGAGGACCTCGTTTTCCGCTGGGGCGACGATTACCGGGAGACCGTGCCCTACGCCCGGAACAAGGTTGCTCGCTACTACGTCGCCGAGACGGGAGCCGAGCGGCTGTCGTTACCCGTAAGCCCCGAGCTCGGCAGGCCCGAGCATCACGAGTACCGCTGGGTCGATTTCTCCGCCGCCCAGCGCCTGCTGCCACCGCGCTTGCAGCCCGTTCTGGCGTGGGTACGCGCGCGTCTGACCGCTTCCAACGAAGGACAGGACGTCAATGGCCGCTGACCCGCTCACGTGCCTCGCGCCGGTCGGGCATGGCGCCGCCCTGACAATCTGATCAACCACCCCGCCCGGCACGCACCTCGAATCGTACGACGTCCATCTCGCGGCCACTCGCGTCGGTCAACGCGAGGCGGTGTCGACCCGGAAAGGGCGCCCAGAGCAGCGGCGTATCCGCGGTTCCAAGTCGCTGGCCGTCCAATGACCAGACGAGGCCCGCGCGTGCCGGCGTCGCGTCGAGCGCGACGCGCTGCTGCGTCGCCGGAATATCGGGGTCGAGCGCGAGGATCGAGCCGTCGCCTGGATACGCGATGCGGGGGCGCGCGTCTGTGACCATCTGAATCGTGTTCACTTCGGTTCCCGCGAGAAACAGCTCGGCGCGCGTCGGCTCGATCGGCGGCTCGAAGCGCACGACTTCGCGACGCACGCCGACGGGAGGCGGGGAAGGGTGGCTCG
>JBAVOG010000740.1:0-2679 GCA_049691875.1 Burkholderiales bacterium
GAGTGGCAGATTCGCAAGGATCTCCTCCGCGAACACGGGATTCTCACCTTCGAGCACCTGGCGCGCGGGATCAAGCCGCTGCTGCGCTATCTCGCCGCCGAGCATGACACCCTGCGAGTTTCCAACAACGATAGCAACCGGTCACGCTGGCCACTGCACCCGCTGTGGACGAGCATTCAATGCGCGATCGAGGAGTTGGACGATCTCACCGGCTGCAATCCGCTCGACCAGAACGCCGTCCTGGAGCATCGCCTGATGATCGCCGGCATCTCCGTGTACGGCTACCTTAAGCGGATCGCTGCGTTGCGCTGCGTCCTGGACGACCGTTCGTCAATGCAGCCGGACCAAGCGCTTGCCGTGCTGCAGGGGTTGGTCAAGCGAATTTGTAACCCGCTGACCTGGCGGGCAGACGTCACGGAGCGGATCGAGCAGATCCGCCTGGGCAAATGGTGAGTCTCGGCGACCTGATCAACACCATCAACGCGCGGGTCAACCGGGTGTTGCTCTACGGCGAAACGTCGCTGTCGGAGTCTCAGTTTCGGGCGTTCCGCAAGCTCGTCTTGGACGAGTTCGGCAGGAGCGGTCTACAAGGCGAACTCACGCGGCTTTTCGAGCACCGCGAGCCGCAGGACAGGCACGGCACGGGCAGGCCCACACATGCAGGAAAGGAGGTTGAACATGACTGAACGAGCAAGCAAACGAGTTTCTCGTTACCCTTGATCTGGCGGTGCCGGAAGACCGGGTGTCACCGAGCGAGATCGATCTCATCGAGCGTCATCTCGCAGAGCTGATCCAGACCTTCTTTGCCCGCGCCGGCGATTCGGACGAGACATAGGACTAGGACCGATGGCGGTAGCGCTCTATGCGCGCGTCTCCACGACGCGCCAGGCCGAGAACGATCTTTCGATCCCGGATCAGCTGCGCCAGCTCCGCGACTGGTGCAAAGCGAACGGGCTTGCGGTCGGTGCTGAATATGTTGAGTCGGGCGCCTCCGCGACCGATGATCGGCGCCCCGAGTTCCAGCGCATGATCGCCGACGCGGTGCGGCTGCCCTCCCCGTTCGAGGCGATCGTGGTCCATAGTCGGTCGCGGTTTTTCCGCGATCTCTTCGAATCGCTTCGGTACGAGCGCATCCTCAAGCGGGCGGACGTCCGGGTCATCTCGATCACCCAGGTCACGAGCAACGACCCGGCCGGCGAGATGGCGAGCAAGCTATTCAGCCTCTTCGACGAGTACCAGAGCCAGGAGAACGCCAAGCACACGCAGCGCGCGATGCGCGAGAACGCGCGGCAGGGCTTCTGGAATGGCTCGATCCCGCCCTACGGCTACCGCACTGTGGCGACCCGGGAGACCGGCAACCGGGGCCGCAAGAAGCGGCGCCTGGAGATCGATCCGGCCGAGGCCGAGATCGTCGAGAAGATCTACGATCTTTACCTACATGGCGCGGGCGGCGTGCAGCTCGGAATGAAGGGTGTCGCGGCGCAACTCAATGCGCGCGGTATCACGATGCGCGGCAGGCCGTGGCGCGCGCAGAAGATCAACCAGGTCGTCTCCGATCCGCTCTACACCGGCACGTTCCATTTCAATCGGCGCGACTCCAAGACGCTCAAGGTGAGGCCGCAGACCGAGTGGATTGCGGTCGAGATTCCCGCGATCATCGACGCCGGCCGCTATGAGCGGGCCGCACGGCGCCGTGCTGCGGCCGATCCGAAGATGGCCCCGCCGAGAGCCGCCTCGTCGCGTGCGCCGCTGGTCGGAATTCTGCGCTGCGGGCACTGCGGCGCCGGCATGGCGCAGGCTTCCGGCAAGAGCGGGCACTACCGCTACTACAAATGCACTACGCGGCTCAACAAGAACGTCGCGGGGTGCGACAGCCTGAACTTGCCGCGCGACAAGGCTGATCGGCTGGTGCTCGAAGCGCTGGCCGAAAGAGTGTTTACGCCTTCCCGCGTCGGGCTGATGCTGCGCGAGCTGCACCGGCGTCAGCGGGCCGCGCGAACGGTCGAGAACGCACGGGTGCTCAAACTGCGAAAGGAACTGGACCGCGCGACCGAAGCCTGCAACCGGCTCCTGGACGCGGTCGAGCGCGGCGCGCTGCCGATGGATGAATTGCTGCGGGCACGCGCGCAGAAACTCCAGGCGCGGCGGCAGGACGTGCTGCTCGAACTCGCTCAGGCCCACGATCGGGCGCGGATCGGGCTGCAGAAAATCGACCCGGCAAAGATCGACACCTTCTGCCAAGCGCTCAAGGATCGGCTAACCGATCCGACGTCGGGCTTCGGAAAGGCGTACCTGCGGCTACTCGTGGACGAGATCCGGCTTGAGGGCCGGGAACTCAAGATCCGCGGGAGCTACAGCCGGATCGCGGACGCGATCGGCCTTCTGGAAAAAAAGAAGCTGGGCGAAGTGCCCAGCTTCGTACGTGACTGGCGCGCCCGGCAGGATTTGAACCCACGACCCCCTGGTTCGTAGCCCGAGGCGTGGTCGATTAACGCAATCTTATCAATGCCCTTCGAGCCGCCCGTGGATGCCCTTTGCAGCAATGCGCAGGGAAGTACATTAGAGGGTCCCCCAAGAGTCCCACACACGCACAGATTGCACTGGACCACGGGAGTCAAACATCTGCCCTACTGATTGGCCATCTGCTCTTCGGTGAATCGGGTCTTCTTCATGGGGCTC
>JBAVOG010000741.1:0-5648 GCA_049691875.1 Burkholderiales bacterium
CCCGCAGGCTGCGCAGCCAGTCGACGATGATCTCGCCGTCGAAGCAGAACTGCGACACCATGAAGAGGTCGATGCCGGCACGCTGCGCGACATCGATCTTGCTCGCAAGCGACGTCTGAAGGACCGGCTCCGGGATCTTGCGATGTCCCTCCGGATAACCGGCGATGCCGACGCTGCGAATGCCGTACTCCTGCAGCAGCCCCGTCTCGATGAGCGCCAGACTGGAATCGTAGGGTCCGGCCGCCGCCTTGCTGTCGCCGGCGACCGCCAGCACGCGCTCGACGCGGGCTTCGCCTTGCAGTCGACCGAAGAAGTCGCGCGCCGCAGCGGCGTTGGTGAGCCGCCGCGCCGAGACATGCGGCACCGGATTGAAGCCGGCCTGCCGCAGATGCCGGGCCATAGCTACGAGGTGGTGATAGGGCTCGCCCGGGAGCCACGGCGTGAAGACATCGCTGCCCGGGGGCAGCAGACCCGAGTAGCTCTCGATGTCGGCCAGGTTTCGAGTGGAGGCTTCGAGCGATCCCGCCCTCACGAGCGTGCTGATGGCGTCGGCCAGACCGGCCGGCGCCTCTACTGCCGCGCGTTCTTCGGTCCGCGCCATTCGACTAGTCGCGCCGCCGCGAAATGATGTACGACTCGTCCCAGAACCAGAGCCCACCGTGCTTGTGCAGCACGTCGCTCGTTGCGTTCAGGTAGCGCCGGTCGGTCAGCACGCCTTCCAGCCGCGCGTCCTCGATCTGACCCACGTACACCGCGGCGTTCCAGGCCGCAAAGAGCGTCGAGGTGCCGATCGAATCGGAGATCTCGGTCGGCAGCGTGTGCATGTCGTAGCGGAATAGCGAACGAGCGTCCGAATAGGCATTGAAGTTCAGGTTGCGTGCCGCGCTGCCGAGCGTTTCCTTCACCGCTTTGAGAATATTGTGCCGGTCGTGCTGAAACGGCTGCTCGTCGGGCCATACGTTCTGCAGGATCTCCAGGCCCGGGTCGTTGCCGTGCGAATGGATTCCGAGCAGGCGCCCGCCCGGACCGAGGCTCTTGGCAAGCGGTGCGATCACGCGCTCGGCCTTGAACTCGAGGGGTGCGCGCAGGCGATAGGGCTGCGAGGCCATGACGAGATCGTAGTCGGCTGTGGCGCCCCCACGGCGCGGAATGATCGGGTCGAGCAGAAAGCGATGGTCTTCCCGGTAGATCACGAGCACGGCGGGACGCTCGTAGACCGGATTGCCGGTCTTCGGGCTCACGTGCGCACGCCAGTGCTCGGTGAGGAACGGTCCGAGCGCGGTGATCTGCTCCTCGAACTCGTGCGCCGTGGTTCCGGTGAGCGCGAGCTCGTGCCACGCGAGTCCGGTCGCGGCAGCCACGGAGGTGGGGACGAGCCACGGCGCCTCACGGTAGTAGAGATTGGTCATCACGAGCACCGTCGCGGGGTGCTCGTAGTAGCGGTCGGGCATCTTCTCGAGCGCGAGACGCACGTCCTCGAGACTGATTTCCTTGCCGACGATGTAGAACGGCATCGTGGAAAAGCGGTTGTGCATCGCGCGCATCACGCGCGTCAGCACGGTGCCGTCGCCTACACCCGCGTCGAAGACGCGAACAGCCGGTGGCCGCGGATGGATGTTCGCGAGCTCCATCGCCACGCGCTGCGCGACGACGCCCTTCTCGGAGCATGTGTTGACGAAGAGAAGGTACTTCTGGCGGTTGTCGAAGAACCGGAAATTCCGATCCTTCGGGGCGCCGGATTCAGAGGCCGGCGCTGACGCGCCAAGGGCCACCGACGGGCGGCTCGCGATCGGACGGGTCGGGGCCACCGCCTTGCCGTCGCGATGGGCGCGCATGTTGCTCGACATGAAGGTGCGCACGCGCTCGAGCGTGGTGGTCGTGATGCGTCCGCCGTCGCGCAGGCGATTGACGAACTTCCCGTCGTTGACGACGAGGCGCCCGAACGTGGACTCCGCGACGCCGGTGTTCCGGCAGTACTCGGTGATCTCGCGAAGCAGCGATTCGGCTTCCATGCTCCCCCCTCCTCCAAAGGGTTTCGCGATGGAGCAATTCCATGCCTGAACCGCCCGGCTGTCAATCGGATATCTGCCCACGATCTGAGTGGGACGGAGGATGGGCAGATTATTGGTCTTGTATTTTCAGTTAGTTAGAACACTCGCCCCACCCGGGATTCTGCACGGGTCACCGAGACCGCTAAGATCCCACATTCCGTCCCACCGTCGAGGGAGTGGGCGCGCCAAAGAAAAAAGCAGGTGCCTGTGGCACCCGCTTCCCGAAAGCCCTCGCGGGCGATTTCCCTGCTTGGAGTCTGTCCGACGGCGCGCCAGATGTTGCGCGCCGCCGTGACCCGGAATGGGAAGCGAAGCGTCCCATTCCGGTTAGCGCGGATTACATGTGATAGGCAGCTTCCCCATGCTGTGTGGCGTCCAGGCCCTCGCGTTCCTGCTCCTCGACGACCCGCAGGCCGATCGTCATGCCGACGACCTTGTAGATGATGTAGCTCACCACACCGCTCCACACGACCGTCGTGGCGACGCCGATGAACTGCACCCAGACCTGCCCGCCCATGCTGACGCCGTCGCCGTACCCGACGCCGCCGAGCCCCTTCGACATGAGGACTCCGGTGCCGAGTGCGCCGATGATTCCGCCGATGCCGTGCACACCGAACACGTCCAGCGAATCGTCGTAGCCGAACGCGCTCTTCAGGCCCGTCACCGCCCAGAAACACACGATTCCGGCCAGCAGGCCGAGGACGATCGACCCGATTGGCCCGATGAAGCCGCAGGCAGGCGTGATCGCAACCAGTCCGGCGACCGCACCCGATGCCGCGCCGAGCATCGTGGGCTTGCCGCGCACCATCCATTCCGCGAACATCCAGCCGAGCACTGCCGCAGCGGTGGCGAGCTGCGTATTCGCGAGCACCAGGCCGGCGACGCCGTCGGCCGCGAGCTCGCTCCCGACGTTGAAGCCGAACCAGCCCACCCACAGCAGCGCCGCGCCCACCATCGTGAAGGTCAGGTTATGCGGCGGCATCGCTTCCTTGCCATAGCCGATCCGCTTGCCGAGCAACATGCAGCCGACGAGTGCGGCGATACCGGCATTGATGTGCACCACCGTACCGCCGGCGAAATCCTTCGCGCCCAACGTCGCGAGCCAGCCTCCGCCCCAGACCATGTGGGCGATCGGTACGTAGACGAACGTCAACCAGAGTGCCATGAACCACAGTACCGCCGAGAACTTGATCCGCTCGGCGAAGCCTCCGACGATCAGCGCCGGCGTGATCGCCGCGAACGTCAGCTGGAAGACCATGAATACGTATTCGGGAATCACGCCGTTCAGCGAATCGGGCGTAATGCCCGCGAGGAACGCCTTGCTGAATCCCCCGTAGACGGCGTTCCAGGGACCCTCGGTGAATGCCAGGCTGTAGCCATAGAGCGCCCAAAGTATCGAGACCAGCGAGAACGTCACGAAGACGTGCATCAGCACCGAGAGCATGTTCTTGGCGCGCACCAGGCCGCCGTAGAAGAGCGCCAGCCCCGGGATCGTCATGAGGATGACGAGCACGGTGGCGGTAATCATCCAGGCGGTGCTGCCGCTGTCGAGCTTCGGTGGGGCTTCGGCGATGGTGATGTCGACCCGCCTCGCCTCGGCATCCTTGCCCGCACCTGTTTCGACCATCACCGGCTTGACGAGATTGATCCGGTCCTGCTCGATGCCGGCGGCCAGGAGAGTGTCCCGAACGGCCGTCGCACGCGCGCTGGCGAGGGCCTCGTTGGCGGCCACATCACCCTGCTTATCGGTGTATCCCGTCACGTTGATCTTCATCGTGGGATTTGTCGTCATCACCACGCCCACCGCCTCAAGCACCACCTTGCTGTCGGCGGACAGATCCTTGCTGCCGGTTTCGAAGTGGACTCGCACCGGAGGGGCGGCGGCGGCAGAACCCACCAGCACGAAGGCGCCCAGGAGTGCGAGCAGTGCATACAGTTTCTTCATTGCTTTCTCCCTTACAGCGCATCCGAGCCGGTCTCGCCGGTGCGGATGCGGATGACCTGCTCGAGGTCGGCGACGAAGATCTTCCCGTCGCCGATCTTCCCGGTGTTGGCGGATTTCTCGATCGCCTCGATGACCTGGTCGAGCAGGTCAGATTTGATGGCGACCTCGATCTTCACCTTCGGCAGGAAATCGACGACGTACTCGGCGCCCCGGTAGAGCTCGGTGTGGCCCTTCTGGCGCCCGAAGCCCTTTACCTCGGTGACCGTGACGCCTTGCACGCCGATGGCGGACAGTGCTTCGCGCACCTCGTCGAGCTTGAACGGCTTGATGATGGCGGTGACGAATTTCATGTTGCTACCCCTTGTCGTGGCCGGATCCGTAGGCGGGCCTCAGAACGTCTTCTTCACGTAGGCGACGAACACGCCCTTCGCGGTGTCATAGCCTTGCGGGTTCGTGTACACGGCACGCTCGATCTTGGCCGTGTCCGACCAGTACGCGCCGATCTCGGTGTCCTTGAAGACCGTGCTCTGGATGGTGTACGAGGCACCGATGTTCCAGTCGTTGTAGCTGGGGTCGGCGCCAGCCGCATAGGTGCCTGCGACCTCCGTGATGCCGTAGTGGCCGAAGACCGCGAGGCCCTTGGCCGCGCCCTCGAACTCGTATTTGGCCTTGAGATCGAGGTACCACGTGCCGTCGCTGTTACCGCCGTTGGCGTCCCGAATGCCGAAGTAGTCGCCGAGCGAGTAGCTGTACTTCGCCGAAAGCCACTTCCACGACAACGCGCCATAGATCTCGGTCGTGTTGGCGGAAACGGCGCCCAGACCTTTGGTGCCCGGGTAGTAGTAGTAGATGAGACCCACGTCGTATCCGAAATCGCTCTTGCCGATCTTGCCGTTGACGCCGCCGTAGAAATCCCACTCCATGCTCGAGCTCGTGTAGGCGCCGGAATCGCTAAGCCAGCTGACGTTCGAGGCCCATGTGCCGGCATAAAGGTTGACCGGCCCGGCTTCGTAGCCGAGGTCGAATCCGCCCTGGACTGCGGGGTCGCCGTTGGTCTGGGAGACGCCGCGGAACAGATAGTCGCTGAACAACCCGACGTTGGCGCTCCACGAAAGCGGCGATGCCGCCTGAGCGAGGGCCGGCGCGGCCGGCAATGCAAGGAGTCCGGCAGCCGTCGAGGCAAGTAGAAGCTTTTTCATGATCTCCCTCCGAGTGAGTGCGAAATATGTGCAAAATGCCGCGTTCCCTCTGCACAGCCCGTGCCAGAAAATTGGCTCATTAATATCAATATGTTATGCAGGAAACCGAATTTTCTAGCCGGCGCGATGCCCCGAATGAGTGCGCCTTTGGGTGCTCATGCACGCATGTGGTGCACGCGAATTGCGACGGAAATGACGCGGTAATACGGCGTGCTAGACTCGGCTGCGTACGTCGCGCCAGCCCAAATTTCCCCACGCCATGGAGCCCGCCCGACTCATCGAAGAGGTCAACGCCCGACTGAGCGAGCTCCTCGCGGCGAGCCCCGCACGGGATGTCGAGCGCAACGTGAAGGCTGTCGTGGCCGCGGCCCTCGAGCGGCTCGCGCTCGCCACCCGCGAGGAATTCGACGTGCAGGCCAAGGTGCTCGCGCGCACGCGCGAGAAGCTCGCGAC
>JBAVOG010000742.1:0-2193 GCA_049691875.1 Burkholderiales bacterium
TCACATACCCGACCCGCGACTTGAGCCCGAGGTCGCGAAACCAGGGCGTGTTGGTGATATTGAAGTGATTGATCGAGTGGCTGTTGTGGTAGAAGCCAGGCAGCGTCGCCTCGACCGTGGCGAGCCCGCCGCCGTAGGCAAGCCGGCGCTCGACGAGCAGCACCTTGAGACCGGCGCGCGCGAGATAGCAGCCGAGCACCAGGCCGTGATGGCCCGCGCCGATGATGATGCCGTCGTAGGTTTTTTCGGCGAGCGACACGAACGCACGATACCGGCGGGGACGCGTCCACGCAACTGCGTCAGCCGGCGCGGTCCCTCTCGTCGCCGAGCGTTTCCCATGTGTTAGGCTTGCGCGCGCTCGAGCAGGTGGACACGCCTCGATGTTACGCACCACTCCCTTTCACTCGCGCACTGCGGCGCTATGCGGAAGCTATGCCTGGCGGCGGTGGGCCGGGTACGCGGTCGCGAGCTCCTACGCGCTCTCGCACGAGCGCGAATACCATGCGATCCGCAGTGCGGCCGCCCTGCTCGACGTCTCCCCGCTGTACAAGTACCGGGTGAGCGGCAAGGATGCGGCACGCCTGCTCGATCGCGTCGTGCCGCGCCACGTCGCGCCGACTGCCGTCGGACAGGTCCTGTACACGCCGTGGTGCGATGCGGCCGGAAAAGTGCTCGACGACGGGACGATCGCACGGCTCGACGAGGAGATCTTCCGGATGACGTCCGCCGACCCGGGACTGCGCTGGCTGGAGGAAAATGCAGCCGGACTGGACGTTGCGATCGGGGACGTTTCCGATTCGGTCGCTGCGCTCGCGCTCCAGGGACCGGAATCGCGCGCGATCCTCCAGCGAGTCTGCGACGCGGATATCGGCGGGCTGAAGTACTTCCGTGCATTGCAGACACGGCTGCGGAACATTCCGGTGACCGTGTCGCGCACCGGCTACACCGGCGACCTCGGGTTCGAGATCTGGCTGGACGCGCGCGACGCCCTGGCGGTCTGGGACGCGCTCGTCGGGGCCGGCGCTCCGTACGGGATCACGCCGGCGGGCATGCTCGCGCTCGACATGGCACGCATCGAGGCGGGACTGATGCTCATCGACGTGGATTACGTGTCGGCGCGCAAGGCGCTGATCCCGGACCAGACCTCGACTCCGTTCGAGCTCGACCTCGGCTGGGCCGTGAACCTGGACAAGGAGAACTTCGTCGGCAAGCGCGCGCTGCAAGATGCCGCACGGCGCGGACCGGCCTGGCGCTTCGTCGGGGTCGAAATCGACAGGGAATCCCTGGATCAGCTGTATGTGGACGCGGGGCTGGCGACGCAGCTTCCCGCAACGGCGTGGCGGGCGAGCGTGCCGCTCTATGCGGACGGTGAACAGGTCGGGTACGCCACGAGCGGCTGCTGGTCCCCGCTTCTCAAGCGTTACATCGCCCTCGCGCACGTCGGGTCGCCGCACGCCTCGACCGGCGAGAAGCTCGAGATGGAAGTGACCGTCGAGCATCACCGCGTGCGCGCGGAGGCGCGCGTCGTCAGCAAGCCGTTCTTCGATCCCGAGCGGAAGCGGGCGTGATGGCAACGATTGAAACCACCCCGGCTGCGGTGCACTTTCCCCTCCTTTTCACGGAGGGGTCCGCCCGCAGGGCGGGGGGTGGTTGGAAATCCGATGCATTTCAGCACACCACCCCGTCGGCTTCGCCGCCACCCCTCCTCGGAGAGGAGGGGAAAGAATCCCGTAGCATCTCCGCGCCTCGATGAGCGATGACTAAGAAGTACGACGCGATCGTGATCGGCGGCGGGCACAACGGCCTGGTCTGCGCAGCATACCTGGCGCGCAGCGGGCAGCGTGTCCTCGTGCTCGAGCGTCGCGAGCAGGTCGGTGGCGCGGCGGTCAGCGAAGCAGTCTTTCCAGGGTTCACGTTCTCGGTCTTCTCGTACGTCGTGAGCCTGCTCAGGCCGGAGATCATTCGCGATCTCGATCTGCCTCGCCACGGTCTGCACATTCTGCCGCTCGAGAGCACCCTGACGCCCCTCGCCGACGGCGATTACCTCGCGCAATGCAACGATCACGACCAGAACCGCCGCGAGCTCGCGCGCCATTCGCTGCGCGACGCGGAGGCCTACGACGAGCTCGGTCGCGTGCTGCACCGGATGGCGCGCGCGGTGAAGCCGCTTCTCGGCGTGATGCCGCCCGACCC
>JBAVOG010000743.1:0-2867 GCA_049691875.1 Burkholderiales bacterium
CGCTCGTGCTGATCATCGGACTGTTCGATCTGCTCTCGACAATCAAGGTGTCACTTACCGAGCCGGCCTGGAGCGGCTTCGGCGTCGAGGCGTATCTCTTTGCTGCGCTCGTCTACTTCGCGTTCTGCTTCGCGATGTCGCGCTACACCCAGAATCTCGAGCACGCGCTCGCGCAGTCCGAAACGGGGCGGTGGCGGTGAGCAAGTGGCCGACGCTGAAAGAACCCTCTCACCGCCCGCCCGCGCGCCTTTGTGCATGGATCAGCAGTTCCGTGCGAGCGTGTCCAGTATCGCAAGCGGATCCTGTCCGCGCGCCTCCGCGATCGCCTTGATTGCGGCCGCCTCGCCCACCTGCACCACCGCGCTCACGGGAAAATTCCCGGGAGTGTGCGGGAAAACCGATGCGTCGCTGATGCGGACGCCCCGGACGCCGATGACCTTCAGATCGCCATCGACCACAGCGTCCCGGTCGCTCGCCTTGCCCATGCGGGCCGAGCCATTGGCATGGTGGCCCCAGGTATTGGACTCGATTGCGGTGCGGAGGTCGGCGTCGGTCCGCACTTCGGCGCCCGGCCAGGCTTCCCGACGCACGAGGCCGGCGTACGATTGGATCACCTCGCGCGCCGTCTTCACGCCGACGACGAGCGGGCGGCTGTCGTCTGCTTCCGGAGCATCTTCCGAGTGGTACTTGAAGTTGATCTTCGGCGGCCCGAAGGGATCGCGCGGGTCGAGCCGCACGTACCCTTTCCGGTCTCCCTTGTTCTTGTACAGGACCAGCCAGGTTAGCTTGTTGGGATTCCTGATGGCTTCCCTGAAGAAATCCGGAAAGTACCCACGGAGGTCGGCCGGAAGGCAGAAAACGAAGAGATCCGGTTCGCGAAGGCCCGCGGTCGACTTCATCTGGAATCCGGCCACCACTCCATTAGTGGCGTACACGCCGCGACCGGACTCGAGCCACTCGACGTAGTGCGGATCGGTCGGATCAACCTCGAATTTCACGCCTTCGAGCAGCGCGAAATTCTTCTTCATCTCGGTCACGACGCCGATTTCGTACCGGTCGTGCAGACCCCGGCCCACGCCCGGCCGGTCGAGGATCGGCTCCTTGATGCCCGCCTCCTGCAACTCGTCCGCCGGGCCGATGCCCGAGCGCAAGAGAATGGCCGGTGTCTCGAAGGCGCCGCCCGCGAGAAACACTTCCCGACCTACCGGCTCCACGTTCTCGGTGCCATCGGGAAGCGTGTACCGCACGCCCACGGCCTCCTGCTTCGCGTCGAAGACGATGTTTCTTACCCGCGCTCCCGTGCGAATCGTGAGGTGGTCGGGATGACTCGCCTGCACGGCGAGCAGGCGGTCCCGTACCCCGCCGGCGCGGCGGCCATGCCCGGTGACAGTCATCGGCGTGAGGACGAACCCCTCGGTGCGCTGGGTGCGATCGTCGTTGGGGTCGAAGATGGTCAGCACGCGCATGCAGAGGTCGCGGAAACCACCGAGGCGCAGGGAAAAAAGGACGGCCATCAGCGCGATTCTGAGGATCTGCAGGTCCTTGAAGACGAGCCCGAACCGAGCGCGCGTCGTCTCGATGTATCCGTTGAAACCGTGTCCACGACGGTTACGCAGCGCGGCGATGCCGAAGGCCCGACCGAACTTGTCGAGCCACCTGAGCAGCGGGCGGTACTCGCACCGCTCGACGATCTGCAGGACCCGGCGCATGTTCCGCGCGGCCCAGAAGCCGTCGCCCGTCACCGTCGCGTAATGGTCCCAGTCGTCGTCGTCGACGCGGCACCAGACCAGGACGTTGACCTGTGTGCTGCCCCCGATGCGCCCGGTCCCGCGGGGATAGACGATGCCCGTTCCGTCCGCGTTCTCCTGGAACTTCCAGTCCCGCTTCGACAGCTCGGGGTTTTCGAAATGTTGGACGTAGTAGATTGTGGACGCGGCCTTGTCCTCGGAGGCGGCGCCGGACAGCAGCGGAACGTCCACGTACTTGCACGGGTCGTCCAGCCCCTGCTCGAGGACCAGCACCTTGAAGCCCGCTTCGGCGAGACGTGCAGCGGCGGGCGCGCCACCCGCCCCCGAACCGACGACGATGTAGTCGAAAGCCGCCTTGCTCTCGGGCGTCGGATTCATTGCGCGACGGATGATGCGCTGGCGCGACGCGGAGCGTCAATCGCCGCTCCGTGCCGGCTGGGCAAGCGGCGAAGGTCGGAGTGGAATCGTAGTGAAATTCGATCGGTCATTCGCGTCGGGGGCGTGAAGGGGCTCATACGGCAAGGCGCAACGCAGTGGTGTAGAGAACGATCGCGAACGTCCGCCGCAGGACTGCGACCGGCAGCAGATTCGTGAGCCGTGCGCCGACGGGCGCCATCAGCATGCTCGGCACGACGATCCCGAGCACGGCCGGCAGGTATACGAAACCAAGCGTCAATTCGGGGAGATCGTCGCGGAACATTCCGAATACGACATAGCCGAGCGTGCCAGCGACAGCAATCGGAAAACCGAGCGCCGCCGCGGTGCCGATCGCCCGCTTGAGGGCGACGCCGCACCAGGTCAACAACGGAACGAACAGTACTGCGCCGCCAAAGCCGACCATTCCCGACAGGCCGCCCACGAGCGCGCCCGCGATCGTCAGCGCACGCGGGATGAGCGGGCGGGCGCGGACGCGTGGTTCGAGTCCGAGCAGCATCTGCGTGGCGATCACGGTGACGTACACGGCCAAACCGACACGCAGGGTGGCGACCGGGATCATGCTGGACGCAGCTGCGCCGGCGCCCGCGCCGACGACGATGCCGGGTGCGGCCCATCTGAACAGTCGCCACAGAACGGTTCCGCGGGCACTGTGAGCGCGTGCACTCGAGGCGGATGTGAACA
>JBAVOG010000744.1:0-1752 GCA_049691875.1 Burkholderiales bacterium
GTCACAGTCCCCGACGTTCGGCGGCTACTCGTGGCCGGGCGTAGGCCAGTACGAACGGATCATTGGAAAGGCGTACGGTGAGGTAAACCCGCACAGCCGCAAGAATTCGATGATCGTCGACATCGAGCTTGCGCCACGGAACTCGCGGGGCAACGTCGAGTATGCGTTCGACTTCTACATCCTCAAGCCGATCGACCTGGGCAGGGGCGTCGACAAGATGATGTACGAGCCGCCGAACCGCGGCGGCAAGACCTGGGCCGGGCTGGGCCGGGTGCCTGGAGGCAACGATCCGGGCGGCTCGATCACCGATCCGGACACGCTCGCGAATGCGTTCTTGATGCCGCGGGGCTACTCCATCGTCTGGAGCGGCTGGGACAAGGCCGCCGGCGTGGTCACGAACAAGAACGCCGCCTCGGCGCTGACCATCACGCTGCCGATCGCGACGAAGTCCGACGGCTCGCCGATCACAGGTCCGTCCTACGAGTACATCGTTACCGGGGGTGCCGCGTACACCCTCAACTATCCTGCCGCAACGACCGACAAGGCCACGGCGAGACTGACCCACCGCGTTCACCTGGACGATCCGCCCCAGACGCTCGATGCGTCGGAGTGGGCATACAACGCAACCGGCACAGCCATCAATCTGGTTGGCAAGAACTTCACGGCCAACGACATTTACGAGTTTTCGTACATCGCAAAGGACCCGTCGGTGAACGGACTGGGCTTTGCCGCGGTGCGCGACTGGAATGCCTGGCTGCGGTATGAGCAGCACGACGACTACGGCGCGCCGAATCCGCTGGCAGGCCACGTCAAGCGCATCTATACCGAGGTCGTATCCCAGCCCGGGCGCTTGCTCAACGACTTCCGCTACCTGGGTTTCAATCAGGCTGAGAACGGCAAGAAGGTTTTCGACGGCCTGGTGCAGTGGATTGCGGCGGGTGACGGCCTGAACCTGAACTACCGCTTCTCGCAGCCGGGCCGTACCGAACGCAATCGTCAGGACCACCTTTACATCGAAGGGGTGTTCCCGTTCGCCAACGTCAAGAGCTACGATCCAATCACCCGCCGCAGCGACAGCCGGTACGCGAGCTGCCAGTCAACGAAGACCTGCCCGCTCGCAATGGAGATCTACTCCGCGAACGAGTACTGGGTCAAGGCAGCGTCGCTGCTTCACACGGACCCATCCGGCAGCTTCGACCTGCCCGACTCGCCGTATGCGCGCAACTTTCTGATGTCGAGCATGCAGCATGGCACCGGCAACCAGAACAACCGGGGCAGCTGCCAGCAGTTCCAGAATCCGCTGAGTTCCTCCGCGGTGCAGCGCGCGCTGTTCGTCGCGGTGGACGAGTGGGCTACCAAGGGCATCACGCCGCCGCAGAGCCGGGTGCCGACCTTGCGTGACCGGACTCTGGTGCCGCCACTGCCACAGTCCCGAGTGGGATTCCCCGAGATTCCGGGGGTGACCTACACGGGCCTCATGACCACCCGCTACCTGTTCGATTACGGGCTCCACTTCTACGAGACCGGGATCGCGACCATCAATCCTCCGGTCGTGATGGCCCCCTACCAGAACAATCCCGCGAACGGGCCCATCTATCGCGCCTATGTTCCGAAGACCGACAAGGACGGCAACGACATCGCGGGCGTCAGATTGCCCGACGTCACGGTGCCGCTCGCCACCTACACGGGTTGGGCATTACGCGCAGGTACCTGGGCGAACGACGGCTGCGAGGGCTCGGGGCAGTTCATCCC
>JBAVOG010000745.1:0-2882 GCA_049691875.1 Burkholderiales bacterium
GTCCGAGCCCGCGCCCCAGCCAGAGCCAACCCCGGCACCCGCCGCCGTGGAACCGCCAGTTGCCGCAGCCCCAGTCCCCACACCGCCCCAGCCCATGCCGGTAATCCGGCCGACCGAACGCCCGAAGCAGTCTGCCCCACGAGCGCAGGCAGCACCGCAGCAAGCCGTAGCCGAACCGCTTCCCGGCGCGCGCGGAACCATGTCCATCAGCCGCTCGCAAAGCGGCGTCGACGCGGCACTCAAGGAAGGGTTTGCAGCGCTCGAAGCTGGCGACCTCGTAGCGGCACGCGCGGCGTACGATCGTGCGCTACGCACCGACCCGCGCAACCGGGACGGCCTCCTCGGCCTCGCCGCGATCGACGTGCGGGTCGGAGACTACAACCGCGCGGCAGAGAGCTATGCCCGGGTGCTCGAGCTCGATCCGCGCGATCCGGATGCAGCGGCGGGTCTCATCGCCCTGCGCGGTACGCTCGATCCCGTGGAGGCCGAAAGCCGGCTGAAGAGTCTCATCGCGGCACGGCCCGACACTCCCGTCCTGCAATTCGCGCTCGGCAATGTTTTCGCGGTGCAATCGCGCTGGGCCGAAGCGCAGCAGTCCTACTTCCGCGCCGTGGCGATGGAGCCGGAAAATCCGGACTACGAATTCAATCTCGCAGTGAGCCTGGACCAGCTGCACAAGGAAAAGCTCGCCCTCGAGCACTATCAACGGGCGCTCGCGCTCGCCGCAAGCCGGTCCGCCGGCTTCAACAAGTCCCAGGCAGAAGCCCGGATTCGCGATCTCCAGCGCTGACGGGTTAAACTCGCGCAGCGCATGAACTCCCCGGCCTCTCCGCAAGCCAAGCGGCACATCGGGCAGATCCTCATCTCGCAGGGGATTCTGACCGAGGATCAGCTTCGCATCGCGCTCCTCGAGCAGCTGAAGAGCCGCCAGCCGGTCGGCAAGCTGCTCGTGCAGCTTGGCTTCGTCTCCGAGGCCACGCTGCGCGACGCGCTCTCTGAGAAGCTCGGGCTGCAGAGCGTCGATCTCTTGCAGATCGTCGTGGATCCGGCCGCCATCCGCCTCATCCCGCGCGACTTCGGCAAGCGCCACAACCTGTTCCCGGTCGCCGTCGACCGGGAGCGCCGGCGCCTGATCCTTGCGATCTCGGACACCAACAACATCGTCGCGCTCGACCAGGTGCGCGCGCAGCTGCGCGGCGAGCTCGAGGTCGAGGTGCGCCTGGCCGGCGAGCAGGAGATCGCGCGCGCGATCGAGCAGTTCTACGGCCACGAGCTCTCGATCGACGGGATCCTGCACGAGATCGAGACCGGCGAGATCGACTATCAGAGCCTGCAGTCGAGCGGCGACGAGTACAGCCAGCCGGTCGTGCGCCTGATCGCAGCACTCCTGGCCGACGCGGTCGAGCGCGGCGCTTCCGACATCCACTTCGAGCCCGAGCAGAACTTCCTGCGCATCCGCTACCGGATCGACGGCGTGCTGCGCCAGATCCGCAGCCTGCACAAGACCTACTGGCCGGCGATGGCGGTGCGCATCAAGGTGATGTCCAAGATGAACATCGCCGAGACGCGCGCCCCGCAGGACGGGCGCATCTCGCTCTCGCTTACCGGACGCCAGGTGGACTTCCGGGTCGCCTCGCAGGTGACCACCCACGGCGAGAACATCGTCCTGCGGATCCTCGACCGGCAGAAGGGCATCGTGCCGCTGGACGGCCTGGGGCTTGCGCCCGAGCAGCTCGCGATGCTGAAGAAGATGATCGTGCGCCCGGAGGGCATCATCCTGGTCACCGGGCCGACCGGCAGCGGGAAGACCACGACCCTCTACTCGATCCTGAACCACATCAACCACGACGGGGTCAACATCATGACCCTCGAGGACCCGGTCGAGTACCCGATGACGCTGATTCGCCAGACCTCGGTGAACGAGGCGGCGAAGCTCGACTTCGCCAACGGCATCCGCTCGCTGATGCGCCAGGACCCGGACGTGATCTTGGTCGGCGAGATCCGCGACGAGGATACGGCGACGATGGCGCTGCGCGCGGCGATGACCGGGCACCAGGTCTACTCGACGCTGCACTCGAACAACGCGATGGGCGCGGTCCCCCGCCTGATCGACATCGGCATCTCGCCGGAGATCATGGCCGGGAACATCATCGGAATCGTTGCGCAGCGGCTCGTGCGGCGCCTGTGCAAGCATTGCCGGCAGCCCTACGAGGCGAACGAATCGGAATGGCGCATCCTGGGGGTCAAGGGGGACAAGGCCCCGACGATCCACCGGGCGGTCGGGTGCGACCACTGCGAATACCAGGGCTATCGCGGACGCCTGGCGATCATGGAGCTCCTCAAGCTCGACGGCGAGCTCGACGAGCTGATGGCCCATCGGGCCACGACCCGGGAAATGCTGAACGCTGCGATGGCGAAGGGCTTCCGCACCCTCGCCGACGACGGGATCCGGCGCGTGCTGGACGGCTCGACTTCTCTGGAAGAGCTGATGCGGGTGATCGATCTCACCGATCGAATGTAGGGGTCCGCGCCCGTCACCGTGACGGGCATCACGACTGCGCGCGGCGGCCGCGCCGCAAGGCACTGTTACGCGGTATCCTCTTGAACTTCCGGGACTCTCCCCGATCATGGCGCT
The DNA here is from genome assembly GCA_049691875.1 of Burkholderiales bacterium. Lineage (GTDB taxonomy): Bacteria > Pseudomonadota > Gammaproteobacteria > Burkholderiales > SG8-39 > JAABRB01. Next base: position 2,636 of record JBAVOG010000745.1, read on the forward strand.
CTATAGCTACAAAGCGATCGACGGCAACGGCAAGGCCGTGATCGGCCAGGTCGATGCCCTCAATCTGGTCGACCTCGAGTTGCGCCTCAAGCGCATGGGGCTCGATCTGGTCGTCGGCGGCCAGACCAAGAGCGGCGCCGGGGGGGTGTGGCGGGTCAAGCGCCAGGATCTGATCAATTTCTGCTTCCAGCTCGAGCAGATGGTCTCGGCCGGCGTGCCGCTAGTGGAAGGTCTGACGGATCTGCGC
>JBAVOG010000746.1:0-7930 GCA_049691875.1 Burkholderiales bacterium
GACTTCACCGACCTTCTGGTCGTTCATCACGTGGCCCATCGCCTCGGGCGTCGAATCGTTCTGCCAGGACGTCGAGAAGAAATACTTGCTGCAGTCCTTGCCGGCCAGCTGGTGAGGTCCCGCGTTGGTGCTGATCATGAACACGCCGGCGTTGGTCACGGTCGGGGCGACGGCCAGCAGGACGTTGGACCAGATGACCCCCGCCACGAACTGCACCTTGTTCCGCTTCACCATCTCGTCCGCAAGCTGCTTGCCGACGTCCGGCTTGACCTGGTCGTCGCCGAAGATGATCTCGGTCTCGAGTCCGCCGACCTTGCCGCCGAGATGCTCGACCGCGAGCTCGACCGAATCCTTCATGTGCTTGCCGATGATTCCCGCGGGGCCAGACAAGGTCGTGATGAAGCCGATCTTCAGTTTTTCGGCAGCCGCGACGGGTCCGGCGGCGAATGTCACGGCCAGCAGGCCGATCGAGATGGAACGCGAAATCTTACCCACGGTATTCTCCTCGTAGACTCGATGAACTGGAAACCGTCGTGCCTGGACCACGGCCGTGCGCGTGCGCCTGCTCGGGGCGCAGCTTGATTATGTGGGGAAGTCTATCAAGAGCTTCCGGGGGTGTCCAGGCAAGGACGAGGGGCGATTGTCGGGGCGATTGTCGCGGCGAATCGCGCAACCACAGGGACCCGATCGGGATCGGGCAGGCGTAATTCCGAACGAGGTGCCTGCTAGACTCGTGCACGATTACAGGAGGGAGCGGCCCCAGGCTGCAATCCCGTCGGTCATGTCGAGCCCGCTCAGATCCTCGATTTCGATTCTCCTGGCGGTCGCCGTATTCATGACTGCCGGGTTGGCAACATCCGCCGACCCCGAGGGATCCCCGTACCCGTTGGTGCGGAAAGGCGTGCCGATCACGTTGCCCCGCGATCACGGCGCGCATTCCGCATATCGGACGGAGTGGTGGTACATCACGGGCTGGGTGCGCGATTCCACGGGACGCGAGCGTGGCATCCAGATCACGTTCTTTCGCAATCGGCCGAATGTGGCCGAGTCGAATCCCAGCGCGTTCGCTGCACGCCAGCTACTGTTCGCGCATGCGGCCATCGCGGATGCCACGGTCGGGCAATTGCTCCACGATCAGCGCGCCGCACGCGCCGGATTCGGACTGGCGAATGCCGCGGAGGATCGCACCGACGTGCATATCGGAGACTGGGAGCTGCGCGCGGACTCGTCCGGCTACTCTGCGACGATTCCGGCGAACGGATTCGCAATGGATCTCGCCTTTCGGGCGACGGATCCCGTTCTGCTGCAAGGCGACGACGGATACAGTCGCAAGGGCCCGGGCACGGGCCAAGCCAGTTACTACTACAGTCTTCCGCATCTTGCGGTGTCGGGAACACTCGAGATCGACGGGACGCGCGAGTCGGTCACCGGCGAGGCCTGGCTCGACCACGAATGGTCGAGCGAGTACCTCGCACCCGACGCCGAGGGCTGGGACTGGGTCGGGCTCAATCTGCGCGACGGCAGCGCGCTGATGGCGTTTCGCATTCGCGATCGGCAGGGCGGTGTAATTTGGGCGGGCGGCACCCTGCGCCGGGCGGATGGAACGCGGCGAACCTTTACGCCCGAGGAGATCAGCTTCCAGCCGGTCCGGCGCTGGCGATCGCCGCGCACGCAGGCAGACTACCCCGTCGCAATGCGGATCGAGGTGGGCGAGCTCGCATTCGAGCTCGAGCCGCTGATGGACGATCAGGAGCTCGACTCCCGCGCAAGCGTCGGCACCGTTTACTGGGAAGGGGCGGTTCGCGTGCAGGCTGGCGGTCAGTCGGCGGGACGCGGCTATCTCGAGCTGACGGGTTACTGGCGGCCGCTCAAGTTTTGATTGCGATACACTGGATCGGCCTCAAACACTCCCCTTCGGGCGACGCGTTCAGCGTGCGCGTCGGGCAGAATGATCGGAGTCGTCATCGGTGCAGTCCTCCTTCGTCACGGTGCAGGGCCGCAGGCTCGAGTACCGGCGCGTCGCCGCAACGCGACCCACCGCGCCGACCCTGGTGTTCCTGCACGAGGGGCTCGGATCGGTGTCGCTCTGGCGCGGATTCCCGAATGATGTCGCGCAGGCGACGGGTTGCGGCGCGCTCGTCTACTCGCGCTACGGATACGGCCGGTCCGACGTTCTCGAAGCACCTTACCAGGTCGATTACATGCATCGAGAAGCGCGCGATGTGCTGCCCGAGCTGCTCGACAAGCTCGGGATAGTCGATCCGCTTCTCGTCGGTCACAGCGACGGCGCATCGATCGCGCTCATCTACGCAGCAGCGCATCCCGAAATGAAGGGCCTCATCGTCCTGGCACCGCACGTCTTCGTGGAAGACATCTCGGTGCGGAGCATCGCCGCGGCGCGGGAGACCTTCGAGACCTCCGATCTGCCGAAGCGGCTTGCGCGTCACCACGCCGATGCGGCCAGGACTTTCTACGGGTGGAACGACATCTGGCTCCATCCCGATTTCCGCGCGTGGAACATCGAGGAAGTCCTGCCGGAGATCGCATATCCGCTGCTGGCGATACAGGGCCTGGACGACATATACGGCACGCTGGAGCAGCTGGCGGCGATCGAACGGGGGGCGCGAGGCAAGGTCAGGATCGTGAAGCTGGAATCCTGCGGCCACTCGCCCCACCGGGACCAGCCCGAGGCGACGCTCGCAGCGATGGTCGAATTCATCCGGGATGTCGCGCCAGGTGCGATCCAGGCGAAGTCCGGGTAGCGAAGACGTCAGAATTCGAGCGCGAGCCGCGTTCCCTGATCGATCGCGCGTAACGCATCCAGCTCCTCGGCGCGCTCCGCGCCGCCGATCAGGTGCACGCGCACGCCGAGCGCGGCCAGCGCGTCGTAGAGATCGCGCACCGGCTCTTGCCCGGCACACAGCACCACGGTGTCGACGTCGAGGACGCGCGGCGCGCCGCCCAGCACGATATGCAGGCCGCGATCGTCGATGCGATCGTACGAAACGCCGGTGAGAAACGTGACGCCGCGGCGGGCAAGCTGGGCCCTGATCGCCCAGCCGGTCGTGACGCCGAGCGTGCGCCCGGGAGCGGTCGGCTTCCTCTGCAGCACGAAGATTTCCCGTGCGAGGGGCGCGACCCGCGGTGCGCCGAGCCCGCCGGCCCCGGTACCGGTGCGATCGACCCCCCATGCGTCGAGGAACTCCTCCACCGAGTGATCGCCCGACGGCGCGCTGAGGTACTCCGCGACGTCGAAGCCGATGCCCCCGGCGCCGATCACCGCGACGTGCTTGCCGGCCGATTTCCGCCCCGAGAGCAGCTCGTCGTACCTGATCACTTTCGGGTGGTCGACGCCGACCAGCGGGGGGACGCGCGGCGTCACGCCGGTCGCAATCACCACTTCATCGAAGCCGCCGGATGCGAGATCTTGCGCGCTGGGTCGCGACCCGAGCCTGAGATCGATCGATTCGATTGCGATCCGCGTCTCGAAATAGCGAATCGTCTCGGCAAATTCCTTGCCCGGTATGGCGGCGGCCAGATTGAGCTGGCCGCCGATGCCGGACTGCGCTTCGTGAAGGGTTACCGCGTGGCCCCGTTCGGCCGCCGTGACCGCGCAGGCGAGTCCCGCCGCGCCTGCGCCGATGATCGCGACCCGCTTCGGTCGCGGCGCAGGTCCGGATGGAAGCTTCGTTTCGTAACAGGCGCGCGGATTCACCAGGCACGTGGCGGGCTCGTCGCGGAAGAGATAGTCGAGGCAGGCCTGATTGCATGCGATGCATGCGTTGATCTCGTCGGCGCGTCCCTCGCGGGCCTTCTTCGCGAACTCCGCGTCCGCAAGCATGGGCCGCGCGAGCGAGACGAGGTCTGCCGTGCCGTCGGCGATGAGCTGCTCGGCGAGCGCCGGGGTGTTGACCCGGTTGGTGACCATGACTGGAATCGAGACGGCATCGCGTATTCGCCTGACGGCAAAAGCCCACGCCGCGCGCGGGACCATGTAGCCGATGGTGGGAACGCGGGCTTCGTGCCAGCCGATGCCGGTATTGAAGATGTCGGCACCCGCCGCCTCGATCGCGCGCGCGTGGACGATGGTCTCCGCGCCGGTCATGCCACCTGCGACGAGGTCGAGCGCCGACAGACGATACACGATCAGGAAATCCGGGCCGGTGCGCGCGCGGGTCCGGCGCACGATCTCCACCGGGAAGCGGATCCGGTTTTCGAGCAGGCCCCCCCAACGATCCGTGCGGTCGTTGGTGCGAGTGCAGGTGAACTGGGTGATCAGATAACCCTCCGAGGCCATGATCTCGACACCGTCGTAGCCCGCTTCCTGTGCGAGCGCGGCGCAGCGCGCGAATGCGTCGACGGTCGCATCGACTTCTGCATCCGTCAGTGCGCGCGGCGTGCGCCGATTGATGGGCGAGGGAATCGCGGACGCACCGACCAGACCGTCGATCTTCGCGTACCGCCCCGCATGGAGAATCTGGAGACAGATGCGACCGCCTGCGGCGTGCACCGCATCGGTGACCGTCCGGTGAAAGGGGATCCGGGACGCATCGTCGAGCGCGTCGGCGTCCGGCTCGAGCAGACCGGCACGATCCGGCGACACGCCGCCCGTGACGATCAGTGCCGCGCCGCCGCGCGCACGTGCGGCGTAGAAGGCGGCAAGGCGTTCGCTGCCGTCGGGTTCGCACTCGAGCCGGGTATGCATCGAACCCATGACCAGGCGGTTGGGAAGCCGGATCTTACCGAGCGCGAGCGGCGAAAAGAGCCGCGGATAGGGTGAGCCGGGCGGTGACGATGTCAGCTGCACTGCAGTGGCTCCATGGAATAAATTCTTGGTGGAACGGCGGATTATCGGTGCTCCGTGCGAGTGGGCTCAAGGGTCTCGTCCGGCCCGTGTTGACAGTATCGGGAACCCGAGGGTACGATTCTTCATGAATTCGAATAAAAGTTCGCATTCCGAACAATGTGGGCGGAGCAGCATTTGACAGTCGCTCAGCGCTCGGCGGGCCACGGTGATTCCACGGTGTCGGAGAATCCGAAGAATGTCGTGCAGTCGCTTGCGAAGGGCTTTCGTGTCCTCGAAGCCTTCACCGCAAGCGAGCCGGAGCTCACCCTGGCCGAAGTGGCGCGTCGCGCCGAGGTCGACAACGCTACGGCGTTCCGTCTGCTGAACACACTCGTGATGCTCGGCTATGTCGACCGCGCCCCGGCCGGACGGAACTTCCGGCTCTCGCTGAAAGTTCTCGATCTGGGGTTCAATTCGATCGCGCGCATGGAGCTGCGTGATCGCGTGCGCCCGGTCCTGCGTTCCCTTGTCGGCGAGGTGAACGAGGCGGCGAGCGTTGCGGTGCTGGACGGTGCCGAAGTGGTGTACATCGAGCGGGTGCAGGCCGGGATGGTGCGACTGGGCGTCGACGTGCGCGTGGGCTCCCGGATTCCCGCGTACTGCTCGGCGGTCGGACTCGCGATCCTCGCATTCCTGCCGCGCAGCGACCAGGAGCGGATCCTGGGTCTCGGTCCGCGCGTGAAACTCACCCCGCGCACCGTGACCGATACGAAGGACATCCTCGCCCGCCTGGCGCGTGTGCGCAAGCAGGGCTACATCGCGGTGGACCAGGAGATCACGAGCGGACTGCGCGCGCTCGCCGCTCCGGTGCTCGATGTCGACGGGCATCCGATCGCGGCGGTGAGCGTCGTGGCCCCAGTGTTGCGCATGCCGCTCGACGCGTTCCTGAAAATCGCCGTTGCTCCGGTGCTGGATGCGGCGCGAACGATTTCCAAGGCCATGCAGGCCGGCGGCGCCACCGCGTTGCCGCCGGCGGCGTGATCGATCAACTCACCATCATCTTCACTGACGAAGGAGCTCGACAAATGGCAAAGTGGGATTACAAAGGCATTCTCCCGGCGATGCAGGTACCGTTCAAGCCGGATTACTCGATCGACGAACCCGAGTTGCGCCGGTTCACGGCGTCGCTGGTCGGAGTCAAGGGCATCACGGGGCTGGTGACGAACGGACATACCGGCGAAGTGTTCGCGCTGACCGCCAAGGAGCGCGCGGAGGTGACGCGCATCGTGGCCGACGAAGCAAAGGGCAAGGTGCCGGTGGTCTCGGGCATCTGCTGCGAAGGCATGATCGAGGCGTGCGAGCACTCGGTGATGGCTAGGGAAGCCGGCGCGTCCGCACTGCTGGTCATGCCGCCGCACCAGTGGCTGCGGTTCGGCATGAAGCCCGAGCACGTCGTCGAGCACTTCAGCGAGATCGGCAAGGCGTCCGGTCTGGATCTCGTCGTGCACATCTACCCGTCCTGGACTCGAGCCGCGTACTCTTGTGACCTGCTCGCCGAGCTGGCGAAGCTGCCGCACGTGAAGGCATTCAAGATCGGCACGCGCGACATGAACAAGTACCCGATGGACATCAAGGCGATCCGCGATACGGCGCCCGACAAGGCGATCATCACCTGCCACGACGAGTACCTGCTGGCAACGATGGTGCAGGGCGTCGACGGCGCGCTGGTCGGTTTCGCATCGTTCATTCCGGAAAAGATCGTGGCACTGTGGGAGGCCGTGAAAGCCGGTGATCTGAAGCGGGCGATGCAACTGCAGTTCGAGATCAATCCGCTCAAGCAATCGGTCTACGGATTCGGCGAGCCGACCGGCGAAGCGCACGCGCGCATGAAGGCCGCCATGGCGCTCGCCGGGCTCATGAAGTCGCCGCTCTGCCGCCGTCCGACACGTCCGGTCGAAGGCAAGGACCTGGCGGTGATCAAGGATGCGCTGCGCGGCGCGGGGATGCTCCAGCGCGAAGCGGCCTAGCTGCACGACACGTTTCATAACGCGCGCGGCGCCGGGAAGTGCGGTATGTCCCGCCAGTCGCGCGCATCATGTCTTAGAGGAGGAGTCAAATGAAAGTCACATTCAGCGGGCTGTCCCGGGCGATCGGAGCAATGGCGATCGGTGCCGCGGTTTTTTCCGCGGGGCCGGCGCGCGCGGAAGACATCAAGTTCGGTGCGATGCCGCTCGGCTCGATCTGGTACGTCTTCGCGGCGAGTTTTTCGAAGGCGATCCAGCCGGGCCTTCCGGCAGGATCCAAGGTCGAAGTCATCGCGCGCGGCGGCGGTGTCGGAAACCCGATCTCGGTGAACGACCAGAAGGAGGACGTCGCGCTCGCGAACGTCTGCACGTCGGTTTGGGCGATGAACGGGGAGCCGGAGATCTACAAGGGCAAGAAGTACCCGGAAATCCGCGCGCTGCTCGGCGGACTGAACTCGGTGTGGATCACCGCGATGCTCACCGAGGACTACATCAAGCGAACCGGCAACGACACGCTCGAGAAGGCGCTGCTGTCGAAAGAGCCGCCGCGCGTCATCATGAAGCCGGCCGGAAGCACGGTGCCGCCTTCGGTCCGCATGATCTTCGAGGGGATCGGACTGACGTTCGACAAGTACAAGGCCGGAGGTGGGCAGATCATCCAGGTCGGCGTCGGACAAATTCCCTCCATGATGCGCGACGGACGCGCGGATCTCTACTTCGAGAGCGTGTCTCCCGGGCACCCCGCGACGACAGAAGTGACGCTGACCGTTCCGGTGCGCTTCGTCGACCTGCCGGAGAAGTCGCTGAAATTGCTGGGCGAGAACGGCTTGAAGGTTCATCCGCTGCCGCAATCGTTCAAGGGCCAAAGCGGTCCGACCAAAGCGGCGGACTTCGGCACCAACCTGATCGTGAACAAGGCGATGCCGGATGAAACTGCCTACGCGATCACCAAGGCGATCATCGAGAATCGCGATGCGATCGTCGCCGAGAACAAGGCGATGAGCGGATTCGTCGCGAAAGACGCATGGCGGCCGGAGAACGTGGGCATCCCACTGCACCCCGGCGCGATCAAGTATTACAAGGAGAAAGGCTGGATGTAAGGACCGATCCCGAGTCGGTC
>JBAVOG010000747.1:0-16403 GCA_049691875.1 Burkholderiales bacterium
CGCGTGAACTGCATCCAGCCCGGCCTGGTAGCAGGCGACCGGATCGACCGCGTGGTCGCCGCGCGCGCGCAGGCGCGCGGTGTGCCGCTCGAGGTGCAGCGCGAGGATCTGCTGCGTACCGTATCGATGCGCACGTTCGTCACTGCCGAGGAGATCGCGAACGTCGCCCTATTCCTCGCCTCCGATGCGGGCAAGCACATCTCCGGACAGGCGATCCCGGTGTGCGGCGACATTCAGTATCTCCCCTGAGAGTACCTTCCCTGAGAGGCGCGCATGGAGCGAATCGGCGTTGTTGGCGCGGGACTCATCGGCCGCGCATGGGCGATGGTCTTCGCGCGCGCCGGCCACCCGGTGACAATGTATGACAGCGACGCGCGGGCACTCGCCGCAAGTCGCGTATTCATCGCAGAAAGCCTGCTCGCGCAGCGCGAGCACGGACTCATCGTGGACCCGCCCGAGGCCATCCTCGGGCGCATCGCTCCGGCCGACACGATCGCGGCGGCCGTGGCCGATGCCACGTACGTCCAGGAGAACGTGCGCGAGACCGTCGATGCGAAGCGGGGCATCTACGCCGAGATGGACGTACTCGCCCCACCGGGCTGCATCCTGGCGAGCTCGACCTCGTTCATTCCTGCGTCCGCGTTCAGCGCGGACCTCGCCGGACGAGCGCGATGCCTGGTCGCCCATCCGGTCAACCCGCCGCACGTCGTCCCGGTTGTGGAGCTTTGCCCTGCCCCGTGGACCGCAGCCGAAACGGTAGAACGCGCGCGAGCCCTGCACGCTTCGGTGGGTCAGGTGCCCGTCGTGGTGCGCAAGGAGATCCCCGGATTCATCCTCAATCGGCTGCAGGCCGCGCTGGTCTGTGAGGCGATGCGCTTGTATGAAGACGGCTACGCTTCGTCCGAGGACATCGACAAGACCATCCGCGACGGCCTCGGGCTGCGCTGGTCGTTCATGGGGCCGCTGGAGACCATCGACCTCAACGCCCCCGGGGGAGTGGTAGATTACGCCCAGCGCTACGCGAAGACGTTGGTCGAGATGAACCGCTCGCAAGCGCCGCGCGAATGGGACCCCGGGGCGTTGCACCGGCTCGAAGCCGAGCGGCGGGCCCTGGTTCCCGCCGCGGAGCTCGATGGGCGTGCCGCCTGGCGCGACCGCAGGTTGATGGCGCTCGTGGCTCACAAGCGCAACGTGCGCGACGAAATTTGATTCAGTCCATCCAATAGAGGGCCTTCCATGGCTGCACCGCAGAAGAAAGTCATCATCACCTGTGCCGTGACCGGCGCCATCCACACGCCGAGCATGTCGCCTCACCTCCCCATCACGCCGGAGGAAATCGCCGAGGGCGCGCTGGGCGCGGCAAAGGCCGGCGCCGCGATCGTCCATCTCCACGCGCGCATGCCCGAGGACGGGCGCCCCACGCAGGATCCCGCGTACTTCAAGAAATTTCTGCCGAAGATCAAGGCCGGATCCGACGTGGTGATCAACCTCACGACGGGCGGCGCGCCGACCATGGGCATCGAGGAGCGTCTGCAGCCCGCGCTACAGCTCAAGCCGGAGGTCGCCTCGCTCAACATGGGCTCCATGAACTTCGGCCTCTACGAGATGATGGCGCGGACCAAGGAATGGAAGTACGAGTGGGAAAAGCCCTACCTCGCGGGCAGCGACGAGCGGATCTTCAAGAACACGTTTCGCGACATCGCACACATCCTCGAGTCGTGCAGCGGCAATGACACGCGATTCGAGATCGAGTGCTACGACATCGGGCATCTCTACACCGCGGCGCACTTCCTCGACCGCGGTCTGGTGAAGCCGCCGCTCCTCATCCAGTCGGTCTTCGGGATACGCGGTGGAATCGGACCGCATCCCGAAGACGTGCTCCACATGAAGCGCACGGCGGACCGCCTTTTTGGCGAGGCCTACTACTGGTCGGTCCTCGGCGCGGGGCGTAATCAGATGTACGTGGCGACCATGTCCGCGGTCATGGGCGGAAACGTCCGGGTCGGCCTGGAGGACAGCCTGTGGCTCGGCAAGGGGCAGCTCGCCCGGTCGAACGCCGAGCAGGTCGGGAAGATCCGCCGAATTCTGGAGGAGCTAGGCCTCGAGGTCGCGACGCCCGACGAAGCCCGCGACATGCTGAAACTCAAAGGCCAGAAGAACGTCGCGTTCTGACCGGCGTTCGCGTCGCAACGAGGGAAAAGAGAAATGGCAGAGAAGAACTACAACATCGCGGTGATTCCCGGGGACGGGATCGGCAAGGAAGTCGTGCCCGAAGGCATCCGAGTGCTGGAAGCGATCGGACGTATGCACGGAATCGGCTTCAAGTGGGACGAGTACCCGTGGAGCTGCGAATACCGGATGAAGCACGGTCACATGATGCCGCCCGACGCCCTCCAGACGATCCGGCACCATGACGCCATTTTCTTCGGCGCGTGCGGCTTTCCCGGCGTCCCGGATCACGTGTCCCTCTGGGAGATGCTGATCCCGATGCGCCGCGAGTTCGATCTCTACGTCAACCTGCGCCCCGTGCGGCTGATGCCCGGCATCCGGTCGCCGCTCGCCGGACGCACGGTCGGCGACATCGATTTCTACGTCGTGCGCGAGAACACGGAGGGCGAGTACTCCTCGATCGGCGGCCGCATATTCGGCGGCACCGACCGCGAGATGGCGTTGCAGCAGACGACCTTCACGCGCTTCGGTACCGACCGGATCATGCGCTACGCGTTCGACCTCGCCTCGAGCCGCGCAAAGAAACACCTGACTTCCGCGACCAAGTCGAACGGCATCATGATCACGATGCCGTACTGGGACGAGCGCTTCGCGCAGATGGCGCGGCAATATCCCGACGTGCGCACTGACCAGTACCATATCGACATCCTCTCGGCGCACTTCGTGCAGCATCCCGACTGGTTCGACGTGGTCGTCGCGTCCAATCTGTTCGGCGACATCCTGTCCGATCTCGGGCCGGCGTGCACGGGAACCATCGGTATCGCGCCTTCGGGAAACATCAACCCCGAGCGCGAGTTTCCGTCGCTGTTCGAGCCCGTCCACGGGTCGGCGCCCGACATCTACGGCAAGAAGATCGCCAATCCCGTGGGTCAGATCTGGTCCGCTGCGATGATGCTCGATCATCTCGGGCACGCGGACGCCGCCGCGGCGATCGTGCGCGCGATCGAGGTCGTGCTGACGGAAGGGCCGCGCACTCCGGATATCGGAGGATCGGCGGGGACCGAGGACGTGGGCAAGGCCATCGCGATGGCGCTTTCGACATAGCATCGGCCTTTTCCTCCCCACCGCAGGGAGGGGAACATCCGGATATTGAAGTCGAGGGGGAAATAATGAATATCGCCGAACACGTCGAGCGCGCCGCCCGGCGCGCACCGGATCACGCCGCCATAGTGTTCGAGGGCAAGGCGCTCGCCTACGGCGTGCTCGATTCCTGCGCATCCGCACTGGCCGATTCGCTGATCAAGCACGGCGTGCATCGCGGTGACCGAGTTGCGCTGTATCTGCCGAACATTCCCGCATTTGCGCTCGCTTACATCGCGATCCAGAAGGTCGGCGCGATCGCCGTGTCGATCAACTCGATCTTCAAGCAGGAGGAAGTGCGTTACATCGTCAACGACGCGCGGCCGAAAGTGCTCTTCACCACGGCCGAACTGCTGCCCAACGTGCCGCGGCCGCACTGCCCGTCGATCGAGCACACCGTGCTCTGCGAAGGGAGCGAGCCCGACGAGTTCGCGCTGGAGGACTGGCTCGAGAAAGGCTCCGCGTCGTTGCGCGCCAACAACATGCAGCCCGATGATCCCGCCGCCCTGCTCTACTCCTCGGGCACGACGGGGTTTCCCAAGGGGGTCACGCTCACGCACAACAACATCATCACGAATATCCGCACTGCGGCGAAGTACTCGGGCTATCGCCCGGAAGACCGGCTCGCCTGCTTCCTGCCGCTCTTTCATGTGTTCGGCCAGAACTACATCATGAATGCCTGCTTCGAGACGGGCGCCACGCTGGTGCTCTTCCGCCGCTTCGTCCCGGACGACGTGCTTGCCGCCATCTACCGGCAGAAGATCACCCTGTTCTTCGCGGTGCCGACGATCTACATCGCGCTGCTGAACATGGAGCTCGCGAAATACGACCTCTCGTCGATCCGGTACGAATTCTCGGCTGCAGCAACCATGCCGCAGGAGGTCTCGCGCCGCTGGACGGAGCGCTTCGGCAGGCCGATCTACGAGGGCTACGGCCTCACCGAATGCTCGCCTTTCGCCGCATACAACCATCTCATCAGCCACCGGTTCGGTTCGGTCGGCACGGCGGTCGAGAACTTCGAGATCCGCATCGTCGATGAGCATGACCAGGACGTAGCCACAGGACAGTGGGGCGAGATCGTAATCCGCGGCCCCGGCGTGATGAAAGGCTACTGGGGCAAGGACGAGGACACCGACCGCGCCCTGCGCGGCGGGTGGCTGCACTCCGGCGACATCGGACGGATGGACGAGGACGGCTACGTCTACATCGTCGACCGGGTGAAGGACATGATCAACGTGTCGGGCTTCAAGGTCTGGCCGGCCGAGGTCGAGAACCTGCTGTACGCCCATCCGGCGGTGAAAGAGATCGCCGTGTACGGTGCGCCGGATCCGGAAAAAGGCGAGGAGGTGCGCGCGGCGATCGTTCTCAAGGAAGGCCAGCGCGTGACGGCCGACGCGATCGTCCAGTACTGCCGGGACAATCTGGCTGTCTACAAGGCGCCGGCCAAGGTCGAGTTCGTCCAGGAGCTGCCGAAGAGCGCCACCGGCAAGATCCTGAAGCGTGTCCTCCGCGAACAGGCGGCGGGCGAGAGCACGCCGGCAAGATGACGGTCATCCCGGGCGTGCGCGATTGTCCGCGGCGCTGATCGACAATCCGTGGTTCTACGCGGCCGCGATCCCGGCGATCGTCCTCACGGGCGTCGCCAAGGGCGGCTTCGGCGGTGGCATCGGCAGCTTCGCCGTGCCGCTCATCGCACTCACCATTTCGCCCGCCCGCGCCGCGGCCATCATGCTGCCGATCCTCATGCTCATGGACGGTGTGGGCCTGTACGCCTACCGAGGACAATGGGACCGGCGCATCATGCGCATCATTCTTCCGGCCGGGCTGGTGGGCATCGTGATCGGCTGGATGACGTTTCGCATCCTCCCCGATCACTGGATCAGGATTCTGCTCGGGGTGATCTCGCTTGCATTCGTGATCAGCGGCCTGCGCTCCGCGGCGAAGGTCGCCGTCCCTTCCGGCGACGCGCACGGGCGATTCTGGGCCACGGTCTCGGGGTTCACGAGCTTCGTCACGCACGCCGGCGGACCGCCGATCAATTTCTATCTCCTCCGGCAGCAACTCGACCAGGCGCTGTTCGCCGGCACCACGATCGTGTTCTTCGCCATCATCAACGCCGCCAAGGTCCTCCCATACTTCGCGCTCGGACTGTTCGACATCACCAACCTGACGACATCCGCGGTGCTCGCACCCGCGGCGGCCGCGGGCATCGTGCTCGGCATTCTGCTGCGCAAGCACATCGGCCGGACAGTGTTTTTCCGGATCGTCTACGGATTCGTGTTCGCAACCGGCTGCAAGCTGCTCTACGACGGCGTGCGCACCCTGCTCGCCTGACGCGTCCGGCGTCGATCAGCTCGCCGCCACCCAGCCCCCATCGACGAACAGCGTCTGCCCGGTCACGAAATCCGAAGCGGGGCTCGCGAGATACACGGCCGCGCCGGTGAGATCCGCGGGCGTTGCGAGCCGACCGAGCGGAATGCGCGCCAGGATGCCTTCGAGCACCTTGCCTTGCAATAGCCCTTCCCGGCTCGGTGTGAGCACCGCGGTCGGCGCAAGGGCGTTCACCCGGATTCCGTCAGCGGCCCATTCCATGGCGAGTGCCTCAGTCAGGTGCGTCACGCCGGCCTTGATGCCGCCGTACACGGAACGTCCCTTGATGATGCTGCGGCTGAAAGTCGAGCTGAGGTTGACGATTTTTCCGTAACCGCGCGGCCGCATCGCGGAACCGATGATCTGACTGCAGAAGAAGAGTCCCTTGAATCCGGTGTCGACCATCCGATCCCATTCCTCCTCGGCCATTTCCCAGGCGGGCTTCGTCACGGTGAACCCGGCCGCGTTGACGAGAATGTCGATCCTGCCGAACTTCGTCAAAGTGAAATCCTTCAGCCGCTCGATGTCGGCCAGGTTGCACACGTCCACGGGGCACATCTCGCCGCGCCGTCCGGTTTGCGCAACCTCGGCCTGTACCTCGCGGAGCACGTCCTCGCGCCGGCCGCAGACCAGGACGTCCGCCCCCGCTTCGGCAAGTCCGACTGCCAGACCTCTGCCGATCCCCTCGGTGGCGCCGGTGACGACGGCCACCTTGTCCGCGAGACTGAATTGCGCGAGCGGATCTGTCATGCGTGCCTGCTCCGGTTCCGTTTTCGTTTCAGTGTCGTTACGCAGCGACAGGAATTCGAACGAACTCCAGGCGCGAAGGGAATATACGGCATCGTGGAAATGTATATCATCACGCGCCCCGAACCCGATCCCCCAAGGGCGGGGCCGACAATCCACAAACGGAGGAATGCAATGAGGAAATCGGGTATCACTCGCGCAACTTCGCTCGCACTGGTCGCGCTGGGCCTGACCGGCAGCGTGCAGGCGCAGCAAGCGGACATGACCTTTTTCGTGACCAGCGTCGGCTCGGGCAAGGGCGCGGATTTCGGCGGCCTGGAGGGCGCGGACAAGCATTGCCAGACTCTCGCAGGGGCGGCCGGGGCGGGCAACAAGACCTGGCGCGCATATCTGAGCACGCAGGCACCCAAGCTGGCCGACCCGAACTTCGTCAATGCGCGCGACCGCATCGGCACCGGTCCCTGGCAGAACGCCAAGGGCGTCGTTATCGCCAAGAGTGTCGACGATCTGCACTCGGCCAGCAACAATCTGACGAAACAGACTGCGTTGGACGAGAAGGGTCAACCGGTGAACAGCCGCGGGGACAAGCCCAACAAGCACGACATCCTGACCGGCTCGCGTCCCGACGGAACGGCCTTTCCGGGTGCTCCGTTTCCAGACATGACTTGCACCAACTGGACCAGTGCCGCGAACGAAGGTTCGGCGATGACCGGACATCATGATCGCGCTGGCCCGACCGCAGCCAATTGGGCCACCTCCTGGAACTCGGCTCACCCGACGCTTGGCTGCAGCCAGGAAAAAGTGCGCCCCACCGGCGGCGACGGGCTGATCTACTGCTTTGCGACTCAGTAGGTCCCTCGGGCGAAGGAGCGCCCGTGTAGTGCGATCAGCGGCCCGGGGAGATCATGTTCCCGGGCCGCGCTGGTGCATGGTCTGACCGGGTGCCTGGCTCACCGACGCCGGATCCATGACCCACCCCAAAGCAGACTGACACCAGACCTGCGCTTTCGGCGGCAACTCCGCCCGCTGGCGCACCGTGCCCACGCGAATGTTGAATGCAGGCGGATCGCTCACGGCCGAGGCATAGATCGGCGAGCCGCATTCCGGACAGAACGCCTGTGCGCGCTTGGCGCCGCTCGCGGCCGTCTTCACGTAGATCTTCGGCTGTCCGCCGAGCATCCTGAAGTGGTCCTTCGGCACCGGTATGACCGTCCGAAACGCGGTGCCCGACAGGACCTGACAATCGGTGCAGTGGCAGATCGCCGATTTCGCAGGGTCGACCTCCGCCTCGTACTTGATGAAACCGCAATGGCAGCCGCCGTCGATTTTCATGCTCCTCTCCTCGTTCGTATTCCGTCGCGGATGTGTGACTCAGGCCGCCTCCGCCATCACGTTCTCCCTGCTCCTCTCCCACGCGCTTGCAGAATCTCCTTCAACGCGCATGCATTGTTGAGGCGCGGCTCCTTCGAGCCGAAGAGGAGCGTGACTTTGCGCCGCCTGGCCTGAGCCGCGAGCACCGCCAGCGCGTCCGCATGCTCCGCGAGCGATCTTCGCCCGGAAGGAAATCAGGCCCGGAACACCTTGCCCTGCACGACGATGTCGCCTGCCGCGTCGAGCTCCCAGCCGCGCTCTTTCGCCTTGCGAACCAGTTCCGGCGCCCAGGTCACGCGTCCCGGATCCGTGCCCCCCAGGATCGTGAAGAGGTACGCCTCCTCTTTCCCGACGTTACGGAAACACCGCATGATCCCCGGTGGTACCGAAATGAGATCGAACTGCTCCAGGATGATACGGTTCTCTCCTTCGTCACCGAAGAGGATCGCCCAGGTTCCGTTGAAGGGCATGAAGGTCTCGATCGTGGTGTGCGAATGCAGTCCCGCGCCCTGCCCCGGCCTGCACCGCGACATCTGCACGTTGAAATCCCGCACGTCCGTGATCTCCGCCGCGGCATCTTTCTCCTCGGAGACGCCACGCCCGATGATATTGAACACGTCGCGCGCGTTCTCGGGGAACGCCTGATCGAGAAAGGTCGTCGAATGCGGCTTGAGCTTCTTGAATCGCGCGACCCGTTTCTCCATTTCCTCCACGGTCCATTTCTTGCTCATGCCAACTCCTCCTGTTGTGGCGGTGACGGATCCCTCTAGGCCGACCAGTTGAACGGGGCGAAGTGTCCGTTGTTTCCCTTCCCCGACATGTCGAGGTCCAATCCGAACGAATGGATGTGCGTCTCTTTCGATCGCGCAAGCGCCAGCCTGCGACCGGCCGAGTGCGCCACATTGTCGATGTAGATCGGTTCTCCGTTGTTGGTTCGCGAAGCCACCCCTTCGATGGCGAACTCGAGCACCCCCGGAATCGACGTCGCGTACTTGAGCCCATCCTTGTCGAACGCGATCGGCTTCACTGTGACGCCGCGGAATTCGCCCACCAGCAGAGAGTGAACGCGCCCGGGCGGGCCCCCGACCTTCCCGCTGACGATCTGCGTCAACGCCTCGCGCTGAGCCTCATCCGCTGCCGCGTCGACGACGCATGCGAAGATCCACTTGCCGTCGGCCATGACTTTTCCGGAGCGAATGATCAGCGCGAAGGCGAGGCCGTCCAGTTTTACGTCACCGAAGCTGCCGCGATCGATCCGATAGATTTGCAGCGACGTGCACTGGTCGAACGTCGCCCCGGCCTGGGGGTTCGTGTAGATACATGGACAGAGGTAATCGCAGTTGCAGCTCTCCATGTACTCGCCGGTGATCTTCCACTTGCTGTCCGCCATGGCACTTCCCTTCGTGAAATGCAACTCCGCCGGGCGATTTTACCGCTATCGGCGCGGATGGGACATCATCCGCGCGCTTCCGACATTGGCGATGAAGATGGGTGGCAGTAGTCACCGGAAAGTATTTCGACCTTTCCAGCGACGGATGCCGTGTAGAGGTAAACCCAGGCCAGGACGCTCGCCCCCGTCTCCAGGATGGCTTCGTGCTGCACTCGCTCATATTCATGGGGTCGCGCGTCCCGGGGACCGCACCCTTCGTATTCGTCGAGCCGCGCCAGCACGTGCTCGGGGTTCTCCATGAAGTAGACCTCTCCACGAACCCAGGCGCGCTCGCCGGTCGCGGACACGAGGCCCGGGTACCCACCGGGTTCACCGCGAATCTGGACGAGCCGACCGCGCATTCGCGCGTGCCCGATGTATTTCGTATCGCCCGCCAGCATGTGATGCATGCCGTTCCGGCTGTCCCGCCGGAGCGTGCCATAGACGAAGAGCCGTGCGTTCATGACATCGGGGGCCGTACTGGCGTGACGCGCGTCGAAGTGGGGCGCACTGCTCAGGAAAGCAGGACGAGCAGCAGGCCGATCGCGGCGGGAATCGCCTGGACGAACAGGATCTTGCGACTGGCAGTCGCCGCGCCGTACAGACCGGCGACCAGCACGCAGAGAAGGAAAAACACCTTCACGCTGGTGCCGTTCTCCCCGAGCGTCAGCCCCCAGAACAGGCCGGCGGCCAGAAAACCGTTGTAGAGGCCCTGGTTGGCGGCCAGAACCTTCGACACCTTCGCGGCCTCCAGCGTCTGGCCGAAAGCACGCAACCCCGCGGGCTTGTCCCAGAGGAACATTTCCAGAACGAGAATGTAGACGTGCAGAACTGCGATGAGGCCGACGACGGTGTTGGCGACGATCGACACGGAATCAGGCGAGCCGCATCTGCGCCAGGGACGCGCGCGCACCTCCCCCGCTGATATCCGGAACGATGCTCAGTTCGAGAACGGTGACAGCCGGGAGCTCGACGCGAAGGTCTTCCATCTCCCGCGACGCGCCGTGCGGACTGAAATTCCACTGCTGCCGGACAATCTCCCGGAACGTCTGCCCGCCGTCCGGAGACCAGCGCAAGACGTACTCTTGCGTGCGGTCGGATCCACTCTCCTGAAAATCGAGCCAGATTCGCCGAAGCTTTTGCGGCGCCGCGAACAGAATTCGGATCGTCTGCTTGCCCGGCCCACCGGCACGCCACCCCGTGGCCCGGCCGGGAACCAGCGCCGACTCGATCGGGTGATCGGCGTCCTCCGAACTGATTTCCACCTCCGCGAGGCCTTCCACGTTCAGCCAACTTTCGTCTGGCGGCGAGGTCTCCTGATGGTTCTGACCGATGATTCGTTTGCGCATCGCGTTGTCTCCTGATCAGGAACGAACGAGGACAGTTTAAGCCCGAAGCTCGAAGTGCTGCTCCACCACCTCCGCGCCCCACTGGTTCCCGGACTGCTGATGCACCAGCCGGAACCCAAATTTCTCGTACAGATGGCGTGCCGCGACCAGTCCATCGAAAGTATTCAGGAAGACCACCTCGTACTGACGCGCCCGACAAAATTCGACAGCCGATGCGAGCAATCTGGTTCCGATGCCTGTTCCCCGGACCTTGTCCGACGTGATGAACCATCGCAGGTGAGCGCCGTCCTGACCCGCATGGGTACCGTCGATGGCGATCGCGCCCTCGATCACCCCATCGAGGTGCGCCAGCCAGAGAGCGTCCCGATCATCGTCGTAGGCTTCGCAGAACTGCCCCAGCTCGCGTGCCACCCGGCTTTCGAAGAAGACGCCAAAGCCGGGGATGCGTTGATAATACGTGGCATGCAGCTCCGCGACCCTGCCGATGGCGCCCGGCACGTAGCCCTTGTGAAGTTCAACCGTCATAAAGGGTCTTCACGCCTTGTGGACCGGGAATGGCGCAAGGCGACCTTGATCAGCAGAAGCTGCGCCCCGACACCGGCCAGTGCCGCGAGATCGAGCCAAAGCGGGCTTGCAGGCAATGCCAGACGCCAGACCAACATTCCGATCAGCAGCAAGAATGTAAGGATCAGCCCGAGGCGAGTGGGCCGGCGCGGCGAGCCCGGCCACAGTGGGAAAAAAGTGGGAGCCATCAATACGCGTCTGCTCGGGCGCCGGGCTGCCCGGCGTCTACTGTACGACGGATGCGCGAATTGCCCAAGCCCTGGCGATCATCGAGATCGTGCCGTCGGGCTGCGCCGGAAGGCGTGCTTCGATCCGGTCCCGCAGTCGAGCTCGCGTATCTTCGTCCAGCGACATTGCGAACGCGGGGGCCGGCCCCTGCCCCCCCAGAAACGGCTGCCAGTAATCCTCGAAGCTTGCGAACGACGTCGTTATGTCGATCTGCGTCAGCTCGGGCTTGTCGAGCCCGGCACTAACGAAGAGCGCGTGCAGCGCCTCCGGCCGGCACACGGGGAAGCGAACGCCTTCGTCCAGTTTCGCCGCGCCCGAATCGATCTCACTTGCGGCGTCCCAGAAAAAGCGCATGAGCTCCATCTTTCCGGCGTAGTCCCACACATATGCCCCGATCGTTCCCCCGCGGCTCGTCACTCTCGCCATCTCCCCGAGCGCGGCGCGCTGATCCGGGATGAAGTTCAGCACAAGTCCCGAGACCACGACGTCCACCGCGGCATCCGCCAGCGGAATCGCCATCGCATTCCCCTGGTGTAGCTCCGCCCGTCCGGCGAGATTCTCACGTGCCGTCTTCAGAAATCCCTCCGAGGGTTCGACGCCAGTGACCGATGCGGGCGAGCATCCGTCCACGATCGCCGCGCACAACGCTCCGGTGCCGCATCCCACGTCCAGCCACCGTCGTCCCGAAGGCACCTGCAGCCACGCGAGAAATTCGGGTGCGACCCGACGACTCCACCGTCCGACATACCGCTCATAGGGATTCCCGCGCTCCCACGTATCGGATACCTGCTTGTCGGACATCGTCACTCCCCTTCACGCATATTTCGACGCTCGATACATGCATGGGCGCAAGCGGAAGCCGATTTCCCGAATACCCGCATCGCCGAATTGACACCGGAGCGCACGCTACCGCGGTATCGAGTACGTGCCGACGACGTGCGCCACCATCTCATCGCTACCTTCCGAGTAGAGAGCCACCTCTCCGACCGCCAGCGATTTTCCGAGTTTCATGAGCTTGCAGACTCCGACGATGTCCCGGTCCGCGGATGGTTTGCGCAGGAAATTGATGCTCAGGTTGGTTGTGACGGTAAGGGGAACGATTCCGATCTCACCGAGGATGGCGACGTAAAGCGCGACATCAGCGACCGCCATGAGCACCGGACCGGCCACCGTCCCCCCCGGACGAAGCTCATTGACGCCCACGTGATGCTTGACCGTCGCAGCCCTCCCCCCGACTGACTCCACGGTGCACCGGGTCTGCGGGAATTCCGTGGCCAGGAACTCAACGATCTCCGCCTTGGTCGCCATGCTCCTCGCTCAATCCGGAATCTCCGGTTCGACCAGCTTTGCGAGTTGCGCGAGCGATTCCTGCCACCCCAGGTAGCACATCTCCAGCGGAATGGCTTCCGGCACCCCTTCCTGCACGACGTTGAGCTCCGTTCCGCACGACACTTCCTTCAATGTCACCGTGGTCAGCATCTCCCCGGGCAGGTTCGGATCGTCGAACTTGTCGGTATAGCGGATCTTTCTGGATGGCTCGAGCTCACGATACTCGCCGCCAAAGGAGTGGCCGTGACCGGTCGTGAAGTTCGTGAAGGACATCCTGAAGGCGCCGCCGACTCTGACATCCATCTGGTGAACCTTGCAGGTGAATCCGTATGGCGGAAGCCACTTGGCCATGGCATCGGCGTCCAGAAATGCCCGATAGACGCGCTCGGGACGTGCACGCAATACGCGGTGCAGATGGATGGTTCCTGTCGCCATGATCAATTCGCCTTTCCAGTGTCACCACAGATCGCTAACCCGGCGGATTCGGGACGATGATCTGCGAATCGTCTCGATTCCCCCACTCCGCCCAGGATCCCACATAGTTTCGCACGCGCGGGTAGCCCAAGGACTTCAAGGCGAGGAACGTGTTGGCCGAGCGATAGCCCCCATGACAGAAAGGGACGATGGTCTTGTCGGCCGTTACACCTCTCGACGCGTAAAGATCGAGAATCTCGTCCGCCGGTCGAAACGCGCCCTTTTCGTCCAGATGATCGCGCCAGAAAATGTGCACGGCCCCCGGAATGGTTCCCACGCGCCGCGCTCGCCGCTCCGTGCCCAGATGCTCGGACTCACGCCTGACGTCAACGATGACCGACTGCTCGTCATCGATAGCCTGGTGAACGTCGAACCGGGTCGCCAGCAGCTCGGGATTCGGTGTTCCCTTGAACGGGGGTGGCGTCGGAGGCGCTCGCACCGGATCGGCCGCCGGAGGGGCGCCCGTCAACCGGACGAGGCGCTTGCCAGACGCGGTCCACGCCTGCGTTCCGCCGTCGAGGATCCTGACGTCCGGATGACCCAGAACCGCAAGGAGCCAGACCGCCCGCGCGGCTCGCTCGCCGGTCTCGTGGTCGTAGATCACAACCGGCTTGCCCAGGGATACGCCGCGGGCTCCGAAAAGCGTCCGGAATATCGGCAGGAACGCCTTCAGCGGGCCTTCCGAGGAATCGTTCAGGCTGACGCCGTAGATATCGAGGTGCCTGCTGCCTTCGATGTGGCCCACCGAGAAATCCTCGGCCGGGCGCAAGTCGATCAGGGTGACCGCACCCAATCGCTCGCCAAGACCGCGGGAATCGATCAGATAGGTTTGGTCCGGGAAGTCACCGATGGGCATGGATCCACCCGAAAAACGACGCTGCACCTTCTATGATACCGGTCATCCGCGCCGCCGATCATTCACGACTAGACGTTGGCAGCGCGAGATCATTTGATCATGTTTGCTCGAGGCGTCGACCGGACGATGAGTCGACGTCCAGCAGCGAAATCTTGCCATGGGATGGTCCTGCAGATTCTGACCCACGCCGGGCAGATCTGCCGACGCCGGAATTCCAAGGCTTCGCAGATGTTCTGCCGGCCCGATGCGGGAAAGCAGGAGCAGCTGTGGGGAGCTGCTCGTGCCTCCGCACAGGACGACTTCGCCGCACGCCGAAAGCTCCCCCACGATTTCAGTCAGATGGAAAATTCCGCGAGGTCTAAAGTCGCCCGTCGGCTGCGTGCCGAAAGGGCAGGTTAAGTTTCCTTTCCGACCAGGACCCGCTCGATGCGTCTGTCCGGAACCACCCACATGAGCGCCACGAGAACGTAGATCGCAATTGATATCCACGGCGACACAAACGCCAGAATGATGGCGACAACGTAGAGAACCGGAGAGACCTTTCCTTTCCAATCGGTGCCGATGGCCGCCTTCAGAACCGAGCCTTTACCTTGAGAGGCGATAATCCGTTGCTGCAATATCCAGTACGCAATCGCGGCCATCAGCAGCACTACACCGTAGGCGGCGGCCGGCAGTGTCGCGAAATGATTTTCCCCCATCCAACCCGTTGTAAATGGAATGAGGGACAGCCAGAAGAGAAGATGAAGATTGGCCCATAGCATCGATCCGGTCGCGTTCTTGCAGGCGTGCATCATGTGATGATGGTTGTTCCAATAGATACCGAGGTAGATGAAGCTGAGTACATAGCTCAGCAACACGGGAATCAACGGCGACAGCGTCTCGATACTGTCACCGTGCGGCACCTTCATTTCCAACACCATGATGGTGATAATGATGGCGACCACGCCATCGAAGAACGCCTCCATTCGATTCTTGACCATGACAGGCTGCCTCTCGCTCACAGGACCTTCCACTTCACAAAGACAGCGACCGCGACAGGAAACGCAAAGATCAGCAGGAAGACGGGCAGCTCTTCGATGAAGGAGTAACCGGCCTGCACAACACCGACCCACATGTTCGCGGCTGCCAGCACGAACCAGATGATCGCGAATACGATGGTTGGTGTCCATGTCGACAACGCAGGTCTACCGCCAAGAAGACGCGCGATACCAAGGCTCGCGCCCCACAAGACGAAACCGCCGAATATGATTATCAGTGTGCGCAATTTAGCCTCCGGGTGTTTGTATCGCCTAACGGCGCGACCCTGGCAACACAACGATCGCGCTGAGCCGCCCCCGAGAAGCGCACCGACGGGGGCGCTGCAAGCGCCCGACGCACCGTTGCGGCCTGGAGCGCCTTGAATCTGACCTTGCCGCATAAGTAGCCACCAGCAAGGTGGGTCTCCATGGTGCATCTCCCTTCCTGCATTCGAGAACTGAACGCGTCAGTCACTCCCAGTTCGTTCCCGAGCTCGTCCAGCATGGGCCGAAGGCGATTGAGATCCTCGATCATGTCTGCTCGCGCATCTACGATTGCCTGGAAACTGTCCCACTCGCCGATGAATCAGTAGGTTCGCTCCGCCGTCTTGATGAGCACGGCTTTGCGAAGACCCTTTTTCACTTCGTGACCTGGCTTCCGATTCAGATCGAGGAACTCCTGCTCTCGATCCGGCTTCACACGCATCCAAACAACATTGTAGGCAGTCATGACTGCAGACCTCGCTTTCCGAATCAGTCCCACGCTTCGACATCGACCTGCCGCGTTATTTTACCGTTCGCATAATGGATGATTACGTGTTCGATGATGCGCTTTCCGTCGGCGAGGGTGCACCAGACGCGAAACGCCGCGCGGTCCGGCCCGATGACCTCGTCGCCAATCTCCAAGGACACGTCGCTGGACTTTACGCGAGCGAGGAACTCCTCGATCTCGCGCCGCCCGTTCATCACACGCGGAGACCGAGGCGGATGCGTGTGCTTGTACTCAATCCATTGTCCATCGGCCGCAAAGTACGCCGCCCAAGCGGGCACGTCCTGCTCGACAAAGGCACGCTTGAATCCCGCAAAATCAAACGAGGTGCCGGCCATGCTTTGCCTCCTGCCGGAATGGTACGGTAGCGCCGCGAATTTACATCTACTCCTGCACGATGGTGGTGGCCACCTTTCGACTAATGCCGCATGGGGTTCGGCGTCGCAAAACACTCGCGCGGAGCCACCGCCGAGGTGCGCAGCGACGAGGGCACCGCCAGCGCGCGAAGCCCGCTTGCGGCGGTCGGCTCGAGCGCATGGTTCGGCAGCTCAGGGCTCAGGAACTTCAAGATCACGGCAGATCTTGCGAGCCA
>JBAVOG010000748.1:0-4799 GCA_049691875.1 Burkholderiales bacterium
TGGGCCGAACTGGCGCGCCAGTTTCGCGCCGAGGGCTTCTACGAGCGCTTCCCCGCCAAGGGCGAGGTCGAACGTGTCGCGCGCATCCATCGCGATCTCGCGCGGGCCGCGAAGATCGAGGTGGCCAAGAAAGCCTGATCTGAACCACCTCGCCCGCTCCGCGGGCACCCCTCCTTGAAAAGGAGGGGATGGTTTAAGGTTCTTTCCCCTCCTTTCCAAGGAGGGGTCCGCCCGAAGGGCGGGGGGTGGTTCACGACGCGCAGCCGAATGTTTCCTACTCCGACCGCACGAGCTGGCGGCAGCGGACGATTTCGTAGTCGGGTCCGCGCGCGCTCACTGCGATCGGCAGCAGCTGCGTGCGGCGACCCTCGCGCTCCAGCACGAGGGTGCGGCCCGGTGTGCCCGTTCCGGTGCGCAGGATCACCGGGACTTCCGCCTCGGTGTAGCCGGGATCGAGCAGGATGCCGATCTCGGTGCTCAAGGTCGTCGTGTTGCCCGCCTGCACGCGAAAGTCCAGCGCGCCCGGTGCGCGCGCAAGCGTCTGGATGCCGACCTGCGTGGTTGTCTCGTCGATCCGGGTGAGCCGCTTGACCGTGCCGAGCAGCCAGCGGCGCCCGCCTTCCGGCCGCATTGCCACCACACAGCCGATGCGGAGCCACTCACCGGGAATCGACGGAACCAGCGCGCCCACTCCGCCGGCGCTCGCGTTCTCGACGATCCAGCTCTCCATCGGATTCTTCTCGAACGACAGGGATGACTGCGGATCGAGTGCATCCACGACGCCGTCGAACCCCCATGCGACGGTGAGGCGCGATTTGATGCCGTGGCGCGCGTGCTGCCGGCTCGCCAGCTTGGGCGACCAGTAGTGTTCGAGGTGATCGATCACCTCCCGGTATGCTTCGGCCGACGCGGGCGCGCTCGGCGAAAGGTCCGCAGGCGCCTCGCCGTTCTTCGCGATTTCATCCCGCAGGCCACGCAGGCGGTCGAACGCACGATCGGCGCCGAAGTACTTCACGCCCGACGCTTGCGTATCCGAACCTACACGACGCGCAGGTGGCGTGCCATGCTCGACATCGATCTGGTACGACGTCCCGCTCTCGGGCTCCGGGGAAATGCGGAATCCGCGCCCGAAGCGCATCGCGATGCGATCGGCAGCCTCGATCTGCGCAGGCAAGAGACTGCCAAGCGAACAGACAGCAAGCATTGCGATGCGGACAAACTCCTGCTCCGTCGTCGTCTTGGTCGGCGCTCCCGCGTACTCGCGCACGGCCGTCCGCGCAATTCCCGCTGCGTCGAGCCTGCTGTAGACGTGCGACAGACCCACCCAGATCGCGGGATCGACGGGCCCGTAGCGCATGTGCTCCCACTTGAGCTGCGCCCCCATCGCGCGCATCGCCAGAACGGCCAGCGGCACCACGCGCGATTTCGACGCGGCCGCCGTGGCGGCGTCGGGCGCAATCGCGAGGACGCAGCGCATCAGGGCCGACGAGGACGCTGCGTAGTAGCCGTGGATTCCGCCCCACAGATGCTCTTCCTGCTGCTTGGTGAGCCGCGCCGTCGCCAGGTATTCGCGCGCCAGCGTCCGGGCGGGTGCGCGACCGGCCGCGTCCAGCGCTACCACGATCTCGGCGCGGTTTTCCTCGCGCATTGCATCGTCACCCTCGACGGACCGCAACCATCGCGAAAGCTCGCCCAACGATCGATGCGATTCGAGTGCGGCGATGTCCTGCAGCACGCGGATGCGGTCCTTGTCGTCGAGCAGCGGGTGGGACGGCCGACCCCGGCCAAAGACTTTGAGCATCATTTCTCCGTATTTCCCTTGGTTTCTGCGGGTATGCGACCCGCATGGGCAGCGCCTGGCAAGTCTACCGCGGGGCCGCACCCTGCACGGCCGGGGCCCGCCCAATTTGACCCCAATTTGACGATTCTTTACAAAGCCGGCCGGCAGCTGTGATTCGGCAGTACGCTCCAGTCATACTTTTGATTGCAAAAACATTCTTGTTGACATCTCGTCTCCCGGGGTTACGGGAGTGGTTCCGCGGCGGGCGCGAACACCTGCCGAACCGACACCGGAAGAAGCGATTGGTCGCACTTAGCCTGACGGGTCCACAAGCTGGCGACAACTCAGGCGTTCGTAGTCGGAACCACGCTCGTTGACCGTTCCCGGAACGAGCACCACCTTGCGACCGTCTTGCTCGAATTCCAGGCGCTGGTCCGTCGTATGTACGCCCGGGCGCAGCAACAGTTCGAGTGGGCCGTCCGGGATGTCCGAACCCAGCAGGATGCCCAGCTCGGTGTCGAGCGATAACGTGTCGCCGACCAGCACGCGCAGCGCCACGGGCTGCGGCGCGCGTGAGACCGTCTGGATCCCGACTTGCGCTTCGCCACCCCGGTCCCGCGCGATCCGCCGCACGATTCCGAGTAGCCAGTTCGACCCGCCGTCGGGCTGCAAGGCAACCAGCGCGCCGACCCGGAGCCAGTCGCCTTTCACCTGCGGTACGTGCGCCCCCATTCCGCCAGCACTGACGTTCTCGGTGATCCAGCTCTCGAGCTGTGCGCCGTCGAACGAGAGCGACGCGCCCGGCGATAGCGCGTCGAGGATGCCGTCAAACCCCCAGGCAACCGTGAGCCGCGACTTGACCCGGTGGCGCGGATGCTTGCGCTCGAGCGGCGTCGGCGCCCAATAGGACCCGACGTGCTCCAGGACACGCAGCACGAGCTCGGGCGGATACGATCCGCCGAGATTCAGGTTCGAAGGTACCGAGCCGGTCGCTTGGATCGAGCGCTCGATCGCGTCGATCTCGGCGATCGAGTCGCCCGGCCCGAAAAAACGCAGCGTCTTGAGCTCGAGCGGCGGTCGGGCGTGGCGCAGCGGCGGACTGGTCGCCGCAAGATCGATCCAGTAGGGTGTCTCGCCGCGCGGCTCGGTGGAAAGCACGAAGCGGGGCGTGAAGTGCCCGATCAGTCGCTCGCAAAGCTCGATCTCCGCGGGGAGCAGGCTGTCCGGTGACGATGCCGAAAGCATCAGCACCCGCAGAAACTCCTGGTCGGCCGTCGACTCGCCCGGGACTCCCGGATAGACGGTGACGGGGGTACGCGCGTAGCGGCGCGCCTCGGCAAGGGAGTAGCTGCCCGCCGCCATCCGCCAGAGTTGCGGGTCGACCGGGCCGTAGCGCATGTGCAGCCATTTCATCTGTGCCGCGAGGGCACGCAACGCCCGCACGGTGAGGAGCGGAAGATCGCCCTTCAGTTCGTCGGCGCCTTTCGCGCCGGTGACGAATGCTTCCAGGGATCCGACGAATGCGAGCTTGGCATTGCGCCAGAACCCGTGGATGACGGACCAGAGCCGATTCTCCTGCGGCTTCGACAGGCGCGGCGTGAACAGATACTCGCGACCGAGCTTTCGGACGGGAGTCTGCGCTGTTTCGTCCAGCATCAAGGCGAGCGCGGCGCGGTGCGCGGGCCGGAAATCCTGGTCGGCGCGCACCGACTCGAACCAGTGGTTGATCTCGTCGAGCGCGCCCGCGGCGTCGTTGGCGGGCAGCTCGCCGAGCAGGCGCCGCGCTTCCTTCAAGTCCGCCATCGGATGGTCGGACTTCCCCCCGCCGAAGATCTTGAGCATCCCCGCCTCTTTTTTACGCAGCGCCTTGGTATCGCGGCGCCATCTTCTCGCAGCACGCCTCGCGGCGCCCTTTTGCGGCGCCCTGTTGCGGCGCCCTGTTGCGGCACCAATTGTATGCGTATGCGCGCTGGCCGAAAAATATCCCGGATTCAGGATGCGCGGTGGCGGCTTCTGGAAGGTAGCATCGGACTCCGCAACTGCGAACGAATGATCGAATGGAGATCAAGCCTGGCCTCCGCGGCAGCGCCGAGCTCGTCGTCGGCGAGGAGCACACCGCGCCCAGCATCGGCAGCGGCAAGGTGCGCGTGCTCGCCACGCCCGTGATGATCAACCTGATCGAGGCAGCGGCACTTGCCGCGGTCGAACACCTGCTTCCCGCCGGCTACCAGAGCCTCGGCACCCACCTCGACGTGCGGCACGTCGCCGCCACCCCGGTCGGCATGCGCGTGCGCGCCACCGCCGAGGTCATCGCGCAGTATGGTCGGTCGATACGCTTTCGCGTGGAAGCGCGCGACGAGAAGGACCTGATCGGTGACGGCGTGCATGAGCGCGTGGTGGTGAACGTCGCGAAGTTCGACCAGCGCGTGCAGCGCAAGCTCGATCCCGTGCCCTGAGACCCGTCAGCCGATGGCGCGCCTCAAGCGTCAAGCCCGCACGCTAGTGAAACGAACTGCCGAAGTGCTTCAGATAGACGGACTTGATCTCGACGAATTCGGCCTCGGAGGTTCGCTTGATCAGCTCGACCAGCGCCTTGCGAACCTCCTCCCGCGGCAATTGCGTCAGCAGGTGGATGACCTTCTGGTCGAGTTTCCCTGATGGCGTCTGCCGCAGCAGCTCGGCGAGCTGCGCGAGACGGGCATCGTGGTCTTCACGTCGCCGCGGACTCTTAAGCGCTCTCATCGGCCTCCTGCCTGCTCTGACGCTGGTAATCCTTCCCGGAGCAGCCAACGTGCCAGCGGACCAGGGTACCGCCAAAAAATCAGCAAGATATTGATAATACCCAATATATCTGTACCGCTCGCAGCTCTCGCCAGGCGTTCACGTGCCGCAGGGCGTCATTGCGGGGGATCGGCATGCCGTGCGCCGTCATGCGGCACGCGCACCGGCCAAAATACGCGCTACGACATCAAAGCAGGCGGCACGCGGCGGCGATCCGGGAGGAGAATTTCCGGGCAAC
>JBAVOG010000749.1:0-1928 GCA_049691875.1 Burkholderiales bacterium
GGCCCTGCTGGAGCTTCCAACGCTGACCGAAGTCGTCGGTAAGCGGATCGTCATCTTTCGCGGTGACGGCGGGCGCGAGCTGCTCGGCGACACGCTGGCCGCGCGCGGCGCAGCGGTCGAGTACGCCGAGTGCTATCGTCGCGTGCGCCCGGACGCCGATGTCGCGCCATTGCTCAAGTTGTGGGCGAGAGGCGAGCTGGATGCAATCACCGTGACGTCCAGCGAAGGCCTCCACAATCTTTACGACATGGTCGGCAAGCTCGGCCAGCAATGGCTGCGCCGCACGCCGACATTTGCTCCCCACGCGCGAATCGTGGCGAGCGCGCGCGCCCTCGGACTCGAACGCGTAGTCGAGACTGCCGGAGGCGACGAGGGCCTTGCCGAGGGCTTGCGGGCGTTTTTTGGTAAAGTGCACCAGGACCGTTGACTACACTCCGATGACCGATCCAACGAAAAACGATCAGGACGACCCGGCGCCGCAACAGAGCGCGTCCGAAGGCGCGTCCGGCGCGAACACCGATGCACAATCCGGTGAATCGGTGTCCGAAGCGGGAAGCGTGGCACCGCGCGCCACGCGCGGACCACGTCGGGCCGGCACGGCGCTGCTTTGGCTCGTGGTTCTGATTGTGTTCTGCCTGCTCGGCTTCGAGTGGTACGACACCCGCGCGCGACTCGCGCAGCTGCGCGACGATGTCGCTGCACGAGCCAGCGAGCTGGGCGTCGATGTGCGTCGCTCGCTCGATGCGACACGGGAGCTGCGTGAATCCAACCGCGAGCTGGCGGGCAAGATCGGCGCAATCGAATCCAGACAGAACGAGAATCGCAGCCGGGAGGTCGCCCTCGAGGCTCTGTACCAGGAGCTCTCGCGCGGCCGGGATGAATGGACGCTCTCCGAGGTCGAGCAGACGCTCCAGATTGCCGCGCAGCAGTTGCATCTTGCGGGCAACGTCTCGAGCGCGCTCGCGGCGCTGCAGGAGATCGACGCCCGGCTTGCGCGTGCTGACCGCGTCGAGCTCGGTGCACTTCGCAAGCTGATTCAGCGCGATATCGAGCGGCTCAAGTCTGCTCCGAATCTCGACGTCGCCGGACTCACGCTACGTCTCGACAGCGTGATCGAATCGGTCGATACGCTGCCGCTGCGCAGCGAGGAAAAGAAGACCGAGAACGTCTCGTCGGCAGCCCCGCCGTCCGGCCGCTGGTGGGAGCGCGCCGCGGCGTCGGCATGGGGCGAACTCAAAAGCCTGGTACGCATCCAACGCGTCGACGTCAACGACCCGCGCCTGCTTGCTCCCGACCAGGCGTATTTCCTGCGCGAGAATCTCAAGCTCAGACTTCTGCATGCGCGAGTCGCGCTCCTGCAGCGCAACGAGCCGTTGTTTCGCAGCGACATCAAGCAGGCCCGGGAATGGATCGAGCGGTACTTCGATCCGCGCGCCAAGACGGTGACCGGTGCGGCCGAGGCGCTGGCGCAGCTCGATGCTGCCTCCGTCCAGGTCGAGCTCCCGAGCCTCTCCGAGAGCCTCAACATGGCGCGCCGGCTCCGCCAGCCCCGCGAAAGCAACTAAGCGCCCCGATGCGCCAGCTCTTCTGGTTCATCATCATCGCCGCGCTCGCGGTGGCAGCCGCGATGTTCCTGCGCCACGACGCCGGATACGTCGTGGTCGTGACGCCGCCCTACCGGATCGAGATTTCGCTCACGCTGGCGGTCGCCGGGGTCGTGGTCGCATTTCTCGTCCTGTACGGATTGCTGCGGCTGGTTTCCCACACGCTGCGTATGCCCGCGCAGGTCTCGCAACTTCGCAAGCGCTGGCGTCAGAACCGTGGCCGCGAGGCGCTGCGCGGCGCGATGCAGACGCTGCTCGAAGGCCGCTATGCGAAATCGCAAAAGCTCGCGCGGCGCGCGTACGAGCTCGACGAGGCGCCCGCAC
>JBAVOG010000750.1:0-5866 GCA_049691875.1 Burkholderiales bacterium
CAGTTCCGCGGGTCGCCACCAGGGCGAACCCGCGCCCGGCGAGCTCTCGCGCCACCTCGATCGCCGCGGGTTTGTCGACATCGCGCACGCTGACGAAAGCCGTTCCTCCCGCGGGGAGCGTGACGCCGGCCGCGAGCTGGGATTTCACGAATGCCTCGCCGAAACTCGCGCCGACCCCCATCACCTCGCCGGTGGATTTCATTTCGGGCCCGAGTATCGTGTCCACGCCGGGGAATTTGATGAACGGGAACACGGCCTCCTTCACGGAGTAGTAAGGCGGCACGACCTCGCCCGCGATGCCCTGAGCGTCCAGCGATGCTCCGACCATGCACCGCGCGGCGATTTTCGCCAGCGGAAGTCCGGTCGCCTTCGATACGAACGGCACGGTGCGCGAGGCGCGCGGGTTGACCTCCAGGACGTATACGTCGCCGCCCTGAATCGCATACTGCACGTTCATCAGTCCCACGACCCGAAGCGCACCGGCCATCAATGTGGTCTGGCGGCGCATCTCCTCCTGAATTGCAGGCGCGAGCGAGAACGGCGGCAGGCAGCATGCGGAATCCCCCGAGTGGACGCCCGCCTGCTCGATGTGCTCCATGATTCCGCCGATCAGCACCCGCTTTCCGTCGCTCAGGGCATCGACATCCACCTCGGTCGCATCGTTCAGGAAACGGTCCAGCAGGACCGGCGAATCGTTCGAAACCTTCACCGCGTCGCGCATGTAGCGCTCGAGATCCGCCTCGGCGTGGACGATCTCCATCGCGCGCCCGCCCAGAACGTAGCTCGGCCTGACGACCAGGGGATAGCCGATTTCCCGCGCCAGCGCGAGCGCGTCCGACTCGGTGCGCGCAGTCCGGTTCGGCGGCTGGCGCAGCCCGAGTCGCTCGAGCAATTTCTGGAAGCGCTCCCGATCCTCGGCGACGTCGATGGAGTCCGGGCTCGTGCCAATGATGGGAACGCCTAGGCGTTCCAGGTCGCGCGCCAGCTTGAGCGGCGTCTGCCCGCCGTACTGGACCACCACGCCCGCCGGCTTTTCCTTGTCGACGATCTCGAGCACGTCTTCGAGCGTGAGGGGCTCGAAGTACAGTCGATCGGACGTGTCGTAGTCGGTCGATACCGTCTCGGGGTTGCAATTGACCATGATGGTCTCGTAGCCGTCCTCGCGGAGCGCCAGCGCGGCATGCACGCAGCAGTAGTCGAATTCGATGCCCTGTCCGATTCGATTGGGTCCGCCGCCCAGCACCATGATCTTCCTGCGGTCCGTCGGCTCGGCTTCGCACTCCTCCTCGTAGGTCGAATACATGTAGGCCGTCCGGGTGGCGAACTCTGCCGCGCAGGTATCCACGCGCTTGTAGACCGGCCGTACGCCAAGCGCGATGCGACGCTCACGCACCGCGTCGCCGCTCGACCCGGTGAGCCGCGCGAGGCAGCGATCCGAAAACCCCGCGCGCTTGAGCTCGCGGAGCTCATCCGCAGCGATCGAATCGAGGGACCGGCCAGCGAGCGCCTGTTCGCGCTGCACGAGGACCTCGATCTGCGCGAGGAACCAGGGGTCGATGCGCGTGTCCCGATGGAGATGTTCGAGCGTACGGCCCAGCCGAAACGCGTCTGCCACATAGAGAATGCGCTCAGGACCGGGCAGA
Organism: Burkholderiales bacterium; assembly: GCA_049691875.1. Lineage (GTDB taxonomy): Bacteria > Pseudomonadota > Gammaproteobacteria > Burkholderiales > SG8-39 > JAABRB01. The sequence continues at coordinate 1,644 of JBAVOG010000750.1, forward strand.
CCGAGCTCCTTGTCGAGGACTTCCGGGTCGTTCGTGCGGCTGTCGAGCCCGTCGATTTCGGTCTCGAGCCCGCGCAGCGCCTTCTGGAAAGACTCGGCGAACGTCCGTCCGATCGCCATCACCTCGCCGACCGACTTCATCTGCGTCGTCAAGCGATCGCTCGCCTGCGGGAACTTCTCGAAGGCGAAGCGCGGTAACTTGGTGACGATGTAGTCGATCGTCGGTTCGAACGACGCGGGTGTCGCTCCTCCCGTTATGTCATTCGCCAGCTCGTCGAGCGTGTAGCCGATCGCAAGCTTCGCCGCGATCTTCGCGATCGGGAACCCGGTGGCTTTCGACGCGAGCGCCGAGGAACGCGACACCCGCGGATTCATTTCGATCACCAGCAGGCGTCCGGTTCCCGGGTCGATCGCGAACTGCACGTTCGAGCCGCCCGTCTCCACACCGATCTCGCGGAGCACCGCGATCGAGGCGTTGCGCAGGATCTGATATTCCTTGTCGGTCAGCGTCTGGGCCGGCGCAACGGTGATCGAGTCGCCGGTGTGCACGCCCATGGGATCGAGATTCTCGATCGAGCAGATGATGATGCAGTTGTCCCGGCAATCCCGGACGACTTCCATCTCGAACTCTTTCCAGCCCGCGACGGACTCCTCGATCAGAAGCTCGTGGGTCGGGGACGCGTCGAGGCCCCGCTCGCAGATCTCGAGAAATTCTTCCCGGTTGTAGGCAATGCCGCCGCCGGAGCCGCCGAGCGTGAACGATGGCCGGATCACCACCGGGAAGCCGATGGCCGCCTGAAGCTGCTGCGCCTCCTCCATGGAGTGCGCCAGCGCGGAGCGCGGGCACTCGAGGCCGATTCGCTGCATCGCCTGCTTGAATTTCTCCCGATCCTCCGCCTTGTCGATCGCCTCGCGTGTCGCGCCGATCATCTGGACGCCGTACTTCTCGAGTACGCCATGCTTGGCGAGATCCAGTGCGCAGTTCAAGCCCGTCTGGCCACCCATCGTCGGCAACAGCGCATCGGGCCGCTCCCTGGCGATGATCAACTCGACCATCTGCCACTGGATCGGCTCGATGTAGGTCACGTCGGCCATCTCCGGATCGGTCATGATCGTGGCCGGATTGGAGTTCACGAGGATGACCCGATAGCCCTCCTCGCGAAGCGCCTTGCACGCCTGGGCGCCCGAATAATCGAACTCGCAGGCCTGCCCGATGACGATCGGCCCGGCCCCGATGATCAGGATGCTGCGGAGATCGGTACGCTTCGGCATTACGCCGCGACTTTCATCATTCCCACGAACCGGTCGAACAGATAGCCGATGTCATGCGGACCGGGACTCGCCTCCGGGTGCCCCTGAAAGCAGAACGCCGGGCGATCGGTGCGCGCGAGGCCCTGGAGGCTGCCGTCGAACAGCGACACGTGCGTGGGACGCAATGTCGGCGGAAGCGAATTCGCGTCGACTGCGAAACCGTGATTCTGGCTGGTGATGGCGACTTGTCCGGTGTCGAGGTCCTTGACCGGGTGGTTTGCCCCATGGTGGCCGAATTTCATCTTCACCGTGCGTGCGCCCGACGCGAGTCCCATCAGCTGATGGCCGAGACAGATGCCGAACACGGGGAGGCGAGTGGCCTCCAGGATTTCCCAGATCGCCGCAATTGCGTATTCGCACGGCTCGGGATCACCCGGACCATTCGAGAGGAAAACGCCGTCGGGCTTGCTCGCGAGAAGTTCAGCCGCGGGAGTTTGCGCCGGAAAGACCGTGATACGGCAACCGCGATCCGCGAGCATCCGCAGGATGTTGCGCTTCACTCCGAAATCGTATGCCGCGACATGAAACGTCGCATCGCTCGACTGACGGTACCCTTCGCCGAGACGCCAGCTGCCCTCGCCCCACTCGTAGCGTGCGGTTGCGGAGACGACCTTCGCGAGATCCAGGCCGGACATGCTCGGGCATGCGCGGGCGCGCGCCAGCGCATCGGTCGCGTCCTCGCCGCTCGCGATGCAACCGTTCTGCGCACCCTTCTCCCGCAGCAACCGCGTCAATTGGCGCGTGTCCAGTCCCGCGATCGCCACGGTCCCGCCGCTCCGCAAGTATTCGGGCAGATCCTGCTCGGCCCGCCAGTTCGAGGCCCGCACCGGAAGGTCGCGGATGATCAGTCCCGCCGCGTATATCCGCGCGCTCTCGGCATCCTCGCGATTGACGCCCGTGTTGCCGATATGCGGCGCGGTCAGCGTGACAATCTGGCCGCAGTACGACGGGTCAGTGAGGATCTCCTGGTAGCCCGTCATGGCGGTGTTGAACACCACCTCGCCCACCGCCGCGCCTGGCGCACCGATCGATTTCCCTTTGAAAATGGTTCCGTCGGCGAGCGCGAGAACGGCTGGCGAGGACGGCAGAGTCACGATGCAGCGGGCAAGAGAGGATATGAAAACGGGACAGGCCCCTGCCCATCCCGTTGGTGGAGCGAATTATAGCTGGAACGCCGGATTGCCGGCGCCGGTTGCTTGGCGATTGCAGATCAGCGAGTCAGCGGCAATGCCCGGCGGGCGCCTCCACGGGGCGAACCGGCCCGCTGTCGAAACCGAGATCGTGTTGCCGCGACTACCGCAGACCCAACACGTCTTGCATGTCGTAAAGACCGGCCGGCTTGCCTTGCAGAAAGCGGGCGGCGCGCAGAGCACCCAGCGCGTAGGTCATGCGACTGGCGGAACGGACCACGAGCTCGATCCGTTCCCCGGTGCCCGCGAACATCACGGTGTGCTCGCCGACGATGTCGCCCCCACGCACGGCGTGAAAGCCGATCGCAGCGCCTGGACGCTCGCCGGTGTCCCCCGAGCGGCCGTGGACCGCGTTCCGCCCGAGATCGCGACCCAATGCCTGCGCCGCGATCTCGCCGATGCGTAGCGCCGTGCCAGAGGGTGCATCCACTTTGTGCCGGTGATGCGCCTCGATGATCTCGATGTCGAAGTCGTTTCCCAGCGCGCGCGCCGCGACGTCGACCAGCTTGAACAGCACATTCACGCCGACCGCGAAATTGGGCGCCATCGCGATCGGGATGCGCGTCGCGCACTCCGCGATCCGCTTCCGCTGCCCGTCGCTGAATCCGGTGGTGCCGATCACTGCCGATTTGCCCCGCTTCGCGCAGGCTTCGACGTGGGCGATCGTCCCGTCGGGTCGGGTGAAATCGATCAGGCAGTCGCTCGCCGCGACGGCCGCACCGATGTCGTCGGTGACGGGTATCCCGGTCCGCACTCCGAGCGAATCACCGGCGTCGGAGCCGAGTGCCGGCGCGCCGACGACTTCCAGCGCTGCCGCAAGCGACAGGCCTTCCGCATTCAGGGTGGCTTCGATCAGCGAGCGACCCATTCGCCCGCCCGCTCCAGCAATGGCGATGCGCACGCTCGCTCCCTACTTCTTGTCCGCAGTGTTGTTATCGGCAGTACTGCCGGGCTTGCTTCCGCTGGGAACGACGTCGCCCTCGACACGTTCGAGGCGTCCTTCCTTGTCGAAGAAAAGCGTCACCCGGCGTTCCTCCTTGATCGAGGACTGGCGCGCGGGCTGCAGGGTGTAGACGTAATCCCACCGGTCAGCGTGGAAAATATCGGCCACAAGCGGGGTTCCCAGCACGAATCGCGCCTGATCCTTGGTGATGCCTGGCTTGAGTTGCGCCACGCTCTCCTGGGTCACCACGTTACCCTGCTGCACCTCCATTTTGTAGACGATGGAGCCGCACGCGCTCAGCGTCAACGCACTCGCGACGATCCCGCAGACCATGGTACGTCGGGCACGCTGGGCGAGCTGGCGGCACATATCCTGGGCAGGGCGCGTTTTCGGGGGCCGGCAAAGCCGCTATGATACCGGAGTCCCGAACGCTTCCCTCCGAATGACCAACGCCGCCGACCTGAAGAACATCGGCCTCAAGGCGACGCTGCCGCGCCTGAGGATCCTCGAGCTGTTCGAGCACAGCGAAGTTCGCCACCTCACGGCCGAGGACGTCTACCGGATGCTGTCGAGCGACGGGCACGAAATCGGCCTGGCCACCGTATACCGCGTACTGACGCAGTTCGAGCAGGCGGGGCTGCTCCAGCGGCATCACTTCGAATCCGGCAACGCGGTCTTCGAGCTCAACGACTCCAGCCACCACGATCATCTGGTGTGCCTGGACTGCGGCCGGGTGGAGGAGTTCTACGATTCGGAGATCGAAAAGCGCCAGCTCCGGGT